>JACUTQ010000029.1 GCA_014859725.1 Methanosarcinales archaeon
GCTCTTCGCAAATTGAGTAAAGAAGCTGACCATGTCACGGTTGCGACTGATTATGATAGGGAAGGTGAACTCATTGGCGTTGAGGCTCTTCGGATATTGGAAAAAGCAAATCCAAAGATAACTGCAGACAGGGTACACTATAGTGCAATTACTAAATCAGAGATCGAGAAAGCTTTTGAAAATAGAAGTCCTGTGGATTTTAATCTGGCAGATGCAGGGGAAAGCAGGCAGACCATTGACCTGATCTGGGGTGCAGCTCTGACCAGGTACATTTCTACCACTGCTGTGCGGCTGGGAAATAGTTTTTTAAGTGTGGGACGTGTCCAGTCCCCGACCCTGGCACTGCTTGTGGATAGGGAAAAGGAACGTATGGCACACGTGGCCAAACCATACAGGGAGATTATAGTTACACTGGTCGAAGGCATCGAATTCCAGGCCAAGCACAGGGCAGGACGCATATGGGATAAAGCAGAGGCTGAAGATATCTTCAACAGACTTGGTGAGACTGCTGTTGTTACTGATCTTAAAAAAGCAGAAAAGATAGATACTCCGCCCACGCCGTTCAATACAACTGAATTTATCAGAGCTGCAAGCAGCATCGGGCTGACTGCTTCTAATGCCATGAGGATCGCTGAAAATCTGTATATGAACGGATATATCTCATATCCAAGGACAGATAATACAGTCTATCCACCAAGCATTGACTTGAAAAGTCTCATTAAGAGTCTCGGTAAAGGTATATTCAAACATTATGTGGAAAGCCTCCTGAGTATGCATGAACTTACACCCACCAGAGGTAAGAAAGAGACCACTGACCACCCGCCAATTATTCCGGCATCCTATGTTAAAAAATCAGATTTAAAAGATGATGAATGGAAGATATATGAACTGATTACCCGCAGGTTCCTGGCAACATTTGCCGGCCCTGCAAAGTGGAACACACTCCGGGTACTATTGGACATTTCAAACGAGGAGTTCAAAGCACGGGGCGCCAGTATTGTAGAGGAAGGATGGCGTTGGTACTATCCTTACAATAAACCAGAGGACATGATACTACCAGAACTTGAGACCGGGCAGGTTCTGAAGGTAAAAGATAAAGAGATGCTGGAAAAAGAGACACAACCTCCGGGCAGATACGGGCAGGGTAGGCTTATTAAGGTCATGGAGGATCTGGGGTTAGGCACAAAATCAACAAGGCATGAGATAATTTCCAAACTTTATGCCAGGGCATATGTTCATGGCAATCCTTTACAACCAACCAAGACTGCTATTGCTGTAATCGATACACTGGAAAAATATGCCGACACCATAGCCAAACCTGATATGACGGCCACCCTTGAGATGGAGATGGACCTTATCGCAGAAGGTGCCAAATCAAAAGATGACGTGGTGGACGAATCAAGGCAGATGCTGGATATCATATTTGAAGATCTTACTAATAACAAGGAGCAGATCGGGGAAAGCCTGCGCAGCGGTCTGCGGGAAGATAAGATCATTGGTAAATGTGAGAAATGTACAAGCGACCTCATTATTCGGCGTTCAAAGAAAGGCGGCCGGTTTATAGGATGTACCGGATACCCTGATTGTAATTTTGCATTGCCTCTACCCAAGAGCGGACAGATCGTAGTGACTGATAAGCTTTGTGAAGCACATAATATGAACCATATCAAGATCATAACCAAAGGGAAGAGACCATGGGATCTGGGCTGTCCACACTGTAATTTCGATGAGTGGCAAAAAAACCTTAAGGACGGCAAAGACAAAAAAGAAGAATAATATGGAACGATTCGGCAAAGGAACACCGGTGCGTCTGTTTGCCGGGGGACTGCATGGCGATGAGTGGATATCTACTTCATACAGGCTTGAACTACTGACCCGGCCCGGAACCGGATCGCTACTGATTATGCCAAAAGTGTCTGAACAATCATACCTGAGTACACTTGATAAGGATTATTATACTAAATACGCACCCCATCTGCTTGATGCCATCATTACATATAAACCGACCATATATCTGGAACTTCATTCATATTCTGATGAAAATTTCTCGGCCTTGACAGGTGCGGGAAGACTTGAGAACCAGGGTGTCCCTGCATATATTGAACTTGAATCAGGGATATTGATGGGATCGGTCTCACCCAATATCAGAAAAGAGTATTTTTCCCCACATGATCTATGTGTCTCATTCGAGATGCAAAAAAATACTTCAGAACAGTCCCTGGAAATCATAGACCACTTATTGTATATGGTGAAGGAATGTAGCAGCAGGGACGGGTTTGTACAATATATTAAGCAAGTCTATCCCAAGCAGGCCTCAATAGCAATTAAGAACTATTTGAGGTTCTACGGACACCTGTATTAACCAAAATAATATAATCTTTAGATACTATTAATAGCTTCGAGGAAGAACTAAAATGAAAGGAAATGTCTGGAAGTTCGGGAATGACATTGATACTGATGCTATCATCCCGGGCAGATATCTTATACTGAATACGCCTGAAGAACTGGCACAGCATGCTTTTGAAGGAGTAAGACCGGAATTTGCCAGTGTGGTAGAACCTGGCAATATTATTATCGGAGGAAACAATTTCGGATGCGGGTCCAGTCGTGAACATGCACCTCTGGCATTAAAAGGTGCAAAGGTAAAATGTATAATTGCTAAGAGCTTTGCCCGTATATTTTTCAGGAATTCAATCAATATAGGGCTGCCCCTTTTGGAATGTCCTGATACTGACCGTATAGACGAAGGTGATGTACTTGAAGTGGATTTTGCATCTGGTATGATCACAAATAAAACCAAGGGCGAGACCTACTCAGCGACACCCATGCCAGAGTTCTTGCGGGGTATTGTAGATGCAGGTGGGCTTATCGAGTATACCAGACAGCAGGTGAGCGCATGAGCCAGTATAAAGTACCTGTGATAGCGGGGGATGGTATAGGTCCGGAGATCATTAATGAAGGCAAAAAAGTTATTGACGCGGCCGGTGAAGCTTATGGTTTTGATGTGGAATGGATAGACTACCCCCATGGTGCTGACCATTATCTGGAGACCGGGGAACTCATCTCTGAGGACACCCTGAAGGAACTCAATTCATATAAAACTATATATCTGGGCAGTATCGGGGATCCCAGGATCGAGCCAGGTGTGCTTGAAAAAGGTGTACTTCTGGCAGCCAGGTTCTATTTTGACCAGTATATTAACTTACGTCCGATAAAACTCCTGGAAGGTGTATGGTGCCCAATAAAAGATAAAACACCAGCAGATATTGACTTTACTGTGGTGAGGGAGAATACTGAAGATTTCTATATCGGTATAGGTGGTCGTGCTAAAAAGGGTGCCAGTAAGCATGAGCTGAAAGTGGCCCGTACCATGTATAATGTGAAGTTCGGGCTTGACATTGAGTCTGACAGTGAAGAGATCGGATACCAGATAGGCATGATCAGCAAAGAAGGGACCCAGAGGGTGATCAGGTATGCTTTCGATCTGGCTATGAAAAGGGATAAACACGTTTCTTCAGTTGACAAGGCAAATGTGCTCTCAGACATCTATGGGTTCTGGCGCGAGGAATTTAATTCTGTAGGTTCTGAATATCCGGATGTTACCACTGATCTTAATTTCGTTGATGCCATCACTATGTGGTTTGTCAAGGACCCGGAGTTCTTTGACGTGGTGGTAACACCCAATATGTTCGGCGATATTATCACAGACCTGGGCGCCATGGTGCAGGGCGGACTGGGACTGGCACCTGGTGGGAATATCAATCCCAATGGTACCAGCATGTTCGAGCCCATCCACGGCAGTGCACCTAAGTATAAAGGTATGAACAGGGCTAACCCCATAGCTACTATCTGGGCTGGCGCCATGCTGGTGGAACAGATGGGTGAGCAGAAAGCTGCTGATGCCATTGTGGCTGCTATTGAGCGTGACATCAAGGAAGCAAAAGTACTGACCAAAGATATGGCCGGCAATAGCACCACTTCTGATGTGGGTGATGAGATCGCCAGGCTTGTGAAAGAGATGGCATAGTTCATAAAATTAAATGAATACACACAAAAAAATATTAATAGGTAATTGTGTTCGAATAATCTGTATTTTCGAACACAATATTCTTTATTGTATAAACTTTTCAAATCAATTAAGGTTTTCCTGTAGACTCCCCGCACACCACCCCGGTAGCAATGAGGTGCGCTACCCTTAATGGTTCAGGTATATTGCTGTGGGTAGCAGATAACCGAATAATCTCTTTTGCATCTACCAGGCCAACACCGCAGCACTGAAAGAAAATTGGGTTTTCACCGTCACGGCTTAATACTTTATTGACCTTACCAGCTTTTTTTATTATTTCCCATCTTATTTCAGGGTCTGGCAGGTATTCAAGTGCAGAGCGTATACTTTCAAAGTCCGGACATTCCCGCATCACAACTATACAAGGGATTCCTGTGGTATCATAGATAGCCTTTATATCAATAATATTAAATCCCGCATACGTTATACCGTCAAACATCAGGACTCTCACCTGTCTAAAATGTTTGCTATCTGTCACCATCCTGATGAGGGTATCAGTGGCATCGTCCCCATCTTTGGTAATGTCCGAACGTAGTACTCCATCCAGCCATTCCCCACCCCTGAAAAAGGCACCGATGATCATCACCTGTTCATTATGCAGTGACGAATCATCGATACCAAGTATTCTTATTTCAGGTTTTATATGCATAGCTTAATTATTGGCTTTTTCATTGAAAACAGCTTTGAATTCTTCGTATACCGCAATTATTCTCTCTGATGCTTCTTTAACAGCCACTACAGGATCTGCACCATTTGTTTTTACAAAAAGAATAGGTTCACTGATAGTAGGATGCTTGATATCATACGTTGCAACCTCTATATTAGGGTCTTCCAGTAGTGACGATTTTAGAACATTCAAAAGTGTATGGCTTTCACCAGCCAATTCAATCCTTATCTCATCATCTGTCTTTTCAATAATTTTTAGATTCATCCACATCCACCTTTATACAAGACTGATACCATATTCTGATGAAAGCTTTCGCGACTCTATATTGCCACACCCCGGGCATTTCAGCTTGTTGTTCTTATCTCCGTTGTCAGATGCTTTATTCATGGCTAAATGACACTTTCCACAATAAGCCTTGATCACACCCAGGTCTTTGCCTGATGTGGTGAGTCTCATTGTTTTAAGATCAATGACCTTGGCTTTAATAATATCAAACGGGCTGAACTCAAACATAACATCCTTTACATAACTATCCTTTATGTTGGATACGTGAATGGCAGCATTCTGGAGATTTACAATCTCACGTTCTCCTTTCCCTTCGATTTTTGCAATCTCCACTAATACCATTGAACTTCTCAGATCATTGACACGACCTATAATCACATCACCTTTTTCGATGGTAGGTGGTACATCAGTTTTGGGAATTACTGAAATGTTGTGGGTCTTGGTGTTTATTTTTATTGACCCTGTAGCTGTGGAATAGATATTGCCGCCTTTTATAAAGGTACTATTGCCAGGAATAAATTCCTCTGATGTGCCTATCATATCTCCAGGAAGCACGAATTCCTGCGATTCATCTGGTGAAAATGCTTCATTTTTTGTGCCAGTTTCAATTTCTGAAATATTTATTATTTCTTCAGTTACTGGTTCAACTGTAGTTTCATCTATTTCTTCTGACTCAGGAACTTGCTGCTCAGTTGTATCTTCATTAATCAATTTCCTTCTTGAAACGGTCTTCTTTCTCTTGATTCTAATAATAATCCCTCAATATGAATTTAATGTCCGGAATCTTTTATAAACAATGATTCTTAATATGTTGAATTGTTTTCTATCCGGTATATCTCTACGTTGACAACTTCCTTATCCTTTTTGTGGAACTTAAAAGTTCGTTCTATAGGAAAACCCAAAATATAACTGTCTGTTATTGCTGCTGGACTAATGAACTTTTTGATAAACTCATAACTTCCTGCATTATGAATGGAATATACCACATCAGCTAATTCCACTGCTTTTTTTAAGAAAGGGCGGTCATTGCCCTTGTTCTGTGCTCCGAACGGAGGATTCATGAGTACAGTATGGGCCCCCCCCTGAACATCTTCAATACGAGTACAAACATATTCAATATCAACTTCAAATTTTGCAGCATTATGCCTGGCGATCTTAAGTGAATCATTATCGATATCAAAACCAAATACTTCGCTGGCTCCCAGCAACCTGGCACCAATGGCGAGTATACCTGTACCGCATCCCAGATCATACACAGTATCATCCAGGTCCCGGTTCATTAATGCAAAAAACAGGAGTTCAGCAGCAATTGGTGCAGGAGTTGAATATTGTTCCAGGTAAGCTGATGGAGAATCGAATCTTTCCACCTTTTCCAGCAGGATCTCAAGCTGTTTCTTTTTCATTTTATCTGAACATACCTTCATCAGAATTCTTGAAGGGACTTGAAGCTAATGCTCTCTTTAAGGCTTCTTCAATCTGATTATTATTTACCAGCCCACCTTCGATAATAGCTGCATGGAGTGCGGCCTTCATGATTTTCTCAACCAGATCGCGCCCTGACAGGCCTTCTGTCCTTTCAGCCAGGGATTTGATGTTCACATCTTTGTCAAGTTCCACTGGGAATGAAGCTATATTGGAATCTATGATGGCCAGCCTTTCAGCTTTATCCGGAAGGCCAAAATTAATCTCTTCTTCGAAGCGGCTCCTTATTGCAGGATCAAGGGAATCTATCCTGTTGGTAGCAGAGATGGTGCATACGCCCTCTCTTTCATCAATACCATCCATCTCGGTGAGCAAAGCGTTGACAATTTCAATCACGTCGCCCCTTAGTTCCTGATAGCGCCGATCAAGAGCAATGGCATCCAGTTCATCAATAAAGATAATACATGGCCTGAGGTCTTCTGCCCTGTCATAGAGCTGGTGGAGCTGTCGGGCACCGTCACCTACGTACTCGCCGATCAGCTGGGTGGCCTTTATGGGCAGGATAGGGACATCAGCTGCATTAGCAAGGGCCTTTGCCATCATTGTCTTTCCTGTACCAGAGGGGCCGTGGAACAATACATTTCGTGGGGCCCATTTACCAAAACGCTCTGGATCATCCAGATACTTAAGGATAAGCTGGCATTTTCGTTTTGCTTCTGCATGCCCTATTACATCCTCAAAACTTATTTCGCTGAACATCTCGGGAATGAATTCCTCTATTTGTGCCTCTTCCACCATAAAAACAGTAGCATGGCTTATTGCACTATCTTCTGGCACGACTTCAGTTACCTTAAATGCAAAATCCGGGAACATCCTGCGATCAAAAAGATATTCGCCTGAACGGACAACCAATCCGCTCCATTGTTCCCGTGCATAGAACTCGAAAACGTCTTTTTCTGAAATCTCCGGATACTCATGAAGCATGCTTCTCATGGGGTAACCTGCAGGTTTCAATACTACGTACCTTGCCCCGTCTTTGACAAATTCCGCCTGGGAAGTTGTGCTCACTTTTTTATTTACTCTTTGTGCTGAACGCAAATTTCTATCCTCTATTTTCTAGGTTATTGGTTAAGTTATTAATGTTATCCCTTTTTCATTTTAGTAGTTGCTTTAGAACGATGAAGAATACATAAGCAAATGCAATAATGACGATGATCCTAATAATATCAATTGCGAGTCTCAATATAAAAGGAACTATTATGATTGCTAGTGCGATTCCGACGATCAGAATGAGCAGATCTCTTATACCCGATTTCATATCTTATTGATGGATTTTTGTGTTTATATATAAAGCGGATGGAAATGTGGGGCTGGTGAGATTTGAACTCACGATCGACGGGTCTCTCCGAACCCTTGAAGAATTCAAGGAGAACACAAATCAGTGCTCCAACGGCTCCTCACTGACCCGCCCCGTCGAGCAAGTCTCAGTAGACCCGTTGCTCATCATTTTATCCGCTGGAGCCCGTCGCCATTCCTGACTAGGCCACAGCCCCTTCTTGTTTCATTTGTCGCTGGCCCGCTACTGGCCAGAGTAAGTATTATACGAGATCAGCAAAAACCACAGTTCCTGATATACGCTTGACCTTTGCTTTCACAACTTCCTTCTTGGAGGCCCCGATAATATAGACAATATACTTATCGACCTTTGCAATACCATCACCTTTGGACCCTATGCTCTCAATCTTGAACTCATAAGTTTCGCCTTCCTCGAGAGCGTCCTTCTTGGCTTCAATACTTGCCTTTCTCTTCCTCACCGGCCGATGGGCTCCGCATGCATCACACTGGAGCATAAGAATACGGTCACTTTTCACCAGTTTGGTATCAGGACGTCCGCATTCGGAACATTTCACATACTCGTTAACATAAGATTCTATCTGTTCAGCAATAGCTTCGACTGTAAACTTCCCCTGGAATACTGCGTGCTGCCCGTCGATCTTTCCGGCAGTACCCAATTCCCGGGTCAGAGACTTCATCACATGATCTGGTTCCCTGTTAAGGACATCTACTATCTGGCTGAAATTTTCCAGTACAGTAGCCTTACCTTCCGAAAAAATTTTGGGTTCAGGGATTATAAACCTCTCATCAGAAGTTTCAATATCGGGTAACATTTTGAATGCCCGATCCAAATTTGCTTCATAGTCTCCCATACTGTCACAATTTCCTTAATATACTTTTATGCAAATTTAATATTACTGGACCATTTCCTGGCCTTTGTCTACCACAATTTTACCGGGTGTGGAGATTTTGTGGCCGCATTTTCTCAAAGCATCCTTGGCGATCAAGAATCCTTCTTTGTTGACCGAGATTGTAAAGATTTTCTGGTCTTTTTTTACCCGGGCACAAACACCTGTTGCTTTTCCGAATGCCTGCCGCATTCCCTGGCTGACCCTGTCTGCACCAGCACCAGTAGCCTGTTTATTCTCCCTGGTTACCTGGAATGGATGCACTCTAAGTTTGAAATGGAAATTCTGCTGACCCAGTTGTTTAATTAATAGCCTGTTAGCTGTGATACGGCCGGCTTCCAGTGCACCATCTCTGATCTGACACGCTTCACCAGCCACCAGTGTGACCTCTACCGGGAATTCTGTTTTGGAATTGCCCATATCGTAATGTACGACCTTGCTTCCCGGTACACCGCCCATATATTTTCTTCGGGTATATGATCTTCTGCTATTGTAATTGCGGAACGTCTTTGCCGGTCTTTTACTTGCCATAAATGAATATCCTCCGATTAGAATTATGAAATTTGAAAATTATTAATGACTTAATAATGGTCTTGGTCATCCCATAACTACCTAACGGCTTATAAGCTTTTGGAACCCTGAAGTTTTTCAAATATCTCACGTGACATTTTATGGCTGATACCAGGAACCTGCTCAAGATCTTCCACACTTGCTGCCTGTATCTTATCCAGCGATCCAAAATGTTTGATCAGCAGTTCTTTGCGTTTTTTTCCCACACCAGGAATATCATCCAATATGGAAGCTCTTAATCGTGATGACCTGCGCCTCCTGTGGTGAGATACTGCAAACCTGTGTGATTCATCTCTTAGATGCTTTAACAGTCTAAGAGCTGGTGAAGTATGTGGTAGAATAAAAGGAGTATCAGCACCGGGTATGTATATATGTTCAAATTTCTTTGCCAGTCCGATTACAGGGATATTGGTATTAAATGTAGATAAAGCAGACATGGCTGCTTCTACCTGGGTGCTCCCCCCATCCACAACCATAAGGTCAGGTGGCGTATCATCACCCCGGGCAATATGAGCTACGCGGCGGGATATTACTTCCTTCATCATAGCAGGATCATCTATTCCACTTACTGTTTTAACATTAAAAAGGCGGTATTGCCGCCTGTCAGGTTTGCCGCTTTTAAAGACAACCATGCTGCCCACCGCATCAGTACCGCCTATGTTAGAGATATCAAAACCTTCTATAAGTTCAGGTAAATTTTTCAAGCTCAAAACATCCTGAAGTTCTACAAGTGCGGAAAAACCTGATTTTTCCTTTTTTTCATCCTTTAGAAGGGTGATTTTGAGCAAAGACCGGGCATTCTTATTTGCCATCTCTACCAATTCTTTCTTTCGACCCCTTGCCGGAATATTAATGTTTACGTTCCCTAAACTCCGCAGCCATTCCGATATAGTCGGGTCATCTGGCATAGTGTCCAGCAAGATTTCTCCAGGAACAGGTGCATCACTATAATATTGTTTAAGAAATGCATCCATAACCTCATTATCTTCGGCGCCACAGGAATTAAGAACAAACTCTGAGCGGCCCACCAGGCTTCCATCCCTGATATACAATACCTGGGCAGAAGCAATTTCACCTGAAATTGCTATGGATATAACATCCCAGTCTTCAAAACCTCCGGTGACCTGCTGACGCAATGAAACGGCTCGAATAGAGCTTAATTGGTCCCTCACTATTGCAGCAGCTTCGAAATCATTTTTTAATACAAAATCCTGCATTTTGGTTTCTAACTTATGTATCAGATCTTTGTTCTTGCCTTCTAAAAATTGGATGGCCTCGTCCACTGCTTCTCGATATTCGGTTTTATTAACACTGCCACTGCAAGGAGCACTGCAAAGTCCCATATGATAATTTAGACACGGTCTGCTTCTAAGACTGAACTTTTTCTTACACTGGGGTAATTTGAAAACCCGGGTTATCAATCTAAGGGTCTCACGCATGGCCCTTGCACTTGTATAGGGGCCAAAATACCTTGCACCGTCCTTAAGTCTCTTACGGGTTATAAAAATACGCGGATAATCTTCCTTTATAGTGATCCTGATAAAAGGGTACTGTTTATCGTCTTTCAGATCGATATTATACCGGGGCCTGTGCTCCTTTATTAGATTTGATTCAAGAATAAGAGCATCCACCTCGGTGGGTGTAACAATATATTCCAGATCAGAAATATTTTTTAGTAAGGCTCTTGTCTTGGTGTCATGATCATGTTTCTGGAAGTACTGTGATACCCTCTTTTTCAGTGATAATGCCTTCCCCACATATATGATATTGTCTGCCTTATCCTTCATTAAATAGACGCCGGGTGCGTCAGGTAATAATTTCTGATTTCTCATTATTGCTAATTATGTATGGGAAAAATAATAAAATTAAGCTACTTTATTAACTCATCATTGATTTGTCGGTGTTTTTGGGATATGATCCGATAATCTTGACCTGGTCTACAAGATTTTTAATCCCTTCAAGAGCCTTTTTTACATTTTTATCCCGTTGATGCCCTTCCATATCGATATAAAATAAATAATCTCCCAAACCCATTTTTGAAGGTCTGGATTCAATCTTGGTCAGGTTAATATCATATTTAACAAATTCACCCAATAGATCATGCAGGGCTCCAGGTCTATCATGAAGCAAGTGAATTATTATTGAGGTTTTATCATTACCGGTCCTATCAGGTATATGTTTTCCCAGCACCACAAATCTGGTATAATTTGCTTTGTAGTCCTGGATATCATCTGCAAGGATATTCAGGCCATATTTCTGTGCTGATTCCCTGGATGCTATTGCAGCCATATCAGTTGAACTGGATACAGCCTGGGCAGCATGTGAAGTACTTCCTGTGGTTTGAACCTTATTATCCTTGAAATTGGCACGTATGAATTTATGGCATTGAGCAATGGCCTGGGGATGTGATAATATCACATTTATATCTTCAATTCGTCCCTTTGAAAGCAGGCAGTGCCGGATGGGAATAATGACCTCTCCTATTATATAAATGTTGTATTCCAGGAGAGCATCCATGGTAATGCCGATCGGTCCTTCCAATGAATTCTCAATAGGTAGAATGCCGTAATCAACTTCTCCAATAATAACAGATTCGATTACTTCTTCCAGGTCATTGAAATAATTAAGTTGAGCACTGGTATCCAATTTTATGGCAGCTTTTTCAGAATATGTCCCTTCAGGTCCAAGTAATCCAATAATCATACATCCTTTAAATCAAACGAATTGTCATATAGTTTATGGAGAACACACGATATAATTATATGACAGAATCTATAAATTAACAATTAAATAAAGTTGTAAACATTAATCCAACCTTTCGTTACAAAAAATCAAAAGCTATACATGGAAGTTATTCTATCTAGTTCTTTCAGCCTAGATTTAACTATGTCGAGTGATTTGCACAATGAAACTTGAAAATAATTTGATGATGATACCAGGTCCCGTCCCTATAGTCCCCAGGATCCAAAGAGCCATGGGTAAACCTATGTTCGGGCATAGAGGAGAAGAATTCGGGAATATCTATGACAAGAGCAGGGAAATTCTAAGTGATCTGTTCCAGACCTCTGATGATATATTTATTATATCGGGATCTGGAACCGCAAGCATGGAAGCTGCTATCGGTAATGTGATCGGGAAGAATGATACAATCGTTACGATCGAGAACGGCAAATTCGGAGAAAGGTTGTGTGATATTGGGGAGCGTTACGGCAAAGCAGTAAAATTGCAATATGAATGGGGTACACCAATAGACCTGGAAGCTGTTGAAGCCGCCCTTGAAAATGGGGTAAAAGCTGTTGCAATGGTACATAATGAGACAAGTGCAGGCATCAAAAATCCTGCTGAAGAAGTGGGGAAACTGGCAAAGAAACATGGTGCTTTGTTCATTATGGACGCCATTACCACTGTAGGCGGTGACACAGTACTCGTCGATAATTGGGGTGTGGATATTGCATTTATGGGGAGCCAGAAGTGTATAGCTGCACCACCTGGTCTATCTGCAATTACAGTAAGCGATGCTGCATGGGAAGCAATGGTCGATAAACCGCCCTATTATCTTGATTTAAAAGCGTACCGTAAATCGGGAGCCAATACACCCACCCAGACACCTTATACACCGGCAGTCCCGCTGTTCTCTGCCATGCTGGAAGCTTTGCTCATTGTACAAGAAGAAGGAATGGAGAAAAGGAAACACAGGCATGCCCAGGGTGCGGCTGCTGTTCGTGCAGCTGCTGATGCGCTAGGAATAGAACTGTTCCCGAAGATCGATAAATATCACAGTTATTCCAATACGGTCACTGCTATGAATATTTCGGGTGGCATTACAGATAAGGAGTTACGCGGTGAGATGCTGGATATGGGTATTCAGATATCTGGCGGCCAGTCCCATTTGAAAGGCAAGATATTCAGGATTGGCAGTATGGGTAATTTCACACCGATCGATATGATCACCACAATCACTGCACTGGAACTGGTGCTTAAAAACCATGGTATAATAGACAACGTGGGTAATGGAGTGGAAGCCGCCAAAATTGAACTGGATAAGATTAATCAAGCCTGGTAATTTGGAGAAAATATGGTCACGGTAGGCATTGCTGATACCACTTTTGCCAGATATGATATGGGTGCAGCCGCTATTGATGAATTACGGAACAATGCGTCTGTAAAAATTAAGCGGTATACTGTGCCCGGTATCAAGGACCTGCCGGTTGCCTGTAAAAAACTGATCGAAGAGAAGGGTTGCGATATTGTGATGGCGCTGGGCATGCCCGGATCTGATCCCAAGGATAAGATATGCGCCCATGAGGCGTCCCAGGGAATAATCCAGGCCCAGTTGATGACCAATGTCCATGTGATAGAGGTGTTCGTGCATGAAGATGAGATACCTGATGATAAGACCCTTGCCTGGCTTATGGAACGACGTGCCAGAGAACATGCACTGAATGTGGTCAAGTTGACATCCCGCCCTCAGGATCTTGAAAAAGAAGCTGGTACAGGTCAGCGCCAGGGATACGAAGATGCAGGACCGGCCCACCAGTGAACATATGAATTTTATAGTATGATTGATAATATTTAGGAAAACTGGAGATTATTGTTATGAGTAATATTAAACTGGGATTTGTTGTAGCAGAATTTAACAGGGACCTGACATACCCAATGGAGATGCTGGGCAGGGAACATGCCGATTTTTTAGGTGCTACGGTTGAAAAAACAATAATGGTCCCGGGTGTCTATGATATGCCTCTGGCCATTAAAAAACTTGTGACTGATCCAGGGATCGATGCTGTGGTTACCATAGGCTGCGTTATTGAAGGGCAGACAAAACATGATGAGATCGTGGTGCAGCACGCTACCCGTAAGATCACAGACCTGGCACTGGAATATGATAAACCTGTAACCCTGGGAATTTCCGGTCCTGGCATGAGCAGGCTGGATGCGCACAAACGGGTGGACTATGCTAAACGGGCCGTAGAGGCTGCCGTGAAGATGGTGCAAAGATTAAAATAATTGGAAGTCCAGATTGAATTCATGGTATCAAAACGTCTTCAAAGTATAGAGGAATCGGCCACTCTTAGAATGACTAACCTGGCCAACGAGCTTAAGCGCGAAGGTCATGATGTTATCAGTTTCAGTTTAGGCGAACCTGATTTTGACACCCCGAAACATATCAGCGATGCAGCTGTTGAATCATTGAGGCGGGGCGATACGCATTATTCCCCGGCACCCGGTATCCCTGAGCTGCGATCGGCTATTGCAGAGAAACTCCAGAACGAGAACAACCTGAATGTGGAACCTGGCCATGTGATCGTAACACCCGGGGCCAAACAGGCAGTGTTCGAGGCCATACTGGCAGTGCTGGATGAGGGGGACGAAGCAATACTGTTCGACCCGGCCTGGGTCACATATGATCCCTGTGTCACAATCGCGGGGGGCACAACGGTATGGGCACCCCTGGACCCTGAGAATGATTTCAATCCAACTGATATTGCTAAATATATCACTCCAAAGACCAAGCTTATTGTAGTCAACAGCCCCAGCAATCCCACTGGTGGTATCTTTTCCAGGGATGTGCTAACAGAGATCGCTGATCTGGCCATTGACCACGATATCATGGTGATCTCGGATGAGATCTATGAGAAGATCATCTATGACAAGGAGCACTTCAGTATCGGAAGTCTTCCCGGCATGGATGAGCGTACCATTACCATCAACGGTTTTTCAAAGGCATATGCCATGACAGGCTGGCGGCTGGGCTACCTGGCCACCTCAAATGAGGTATTCAAGTCCATGTCCAAGCTCCACAGCCACAGCGTGAGCAGTGCTACTACGTTTGTACAGTGGGCCGGTGTGGAAGCGCTGAAAGGTCCCCAGGATTTCATTCCTGAGATGGTGACAGAGTTCAAGGCACGACGGGACCTGCTTGTGGACGGCCTGAACAATATGGGTATTAAATGCAACTATCCCAGCGGTGCATTCTATGCCTTTGCTGATGTGAGCGAATACGGCAACGGAGATGAGGTGTGCGAGAAGCTGCTGACAGAGGCAAATGTAGCTGCCACACCAGGCAGTGCGTTCGGACCCAACAGCATGGACTTTGTCAGATTTTCCTATGCAACCAGCCGGGAGCGGATACAGACAGCGCTCGAGCGGATTGAGAAAGCGTTGTTATAATTTCATCTAATAGTAGCAAATCAATGAACTCAAGACATGGGAGGGGGAGACCATAGTCCACATATCAACGGATATAGATCCCAATTAAGATTCTGAGAAAGTGCGGGAATAGATATTCTCCTGAAAGTCTGGAAAAGAAGAATCTAGCAGGAAAAACATTGCTCTATTTGGAACCCTGATAACATTCGGCTTAATTATATTCATGCTCCTGCTGGGATTGTTATGATCACCAACCTGGACACCGGGGACTGAGACTGAGCTGTATACTTAATAGAGTCAGCTCATTCTTTTAAACTAAGAAGTATCACTGGAAATAATATTTTGAATTGTATCATAATAGTTAAATAGGTTATCGGAAATGAAGGACCCGGTGATATTTTTTGGTAAGAAGTTTAGTAAAAAGTATGATTGGTGAAGCTCTCGTAGGAGATGGGCCTGAAATCGCCCATATTGATCTTGTAATAGGTCCCAAGGGTGGGGCTGTTGAAACGGCTTTTATGAATTCCCTGGCAATGCCGCAGCAAGGACATACCCCGCTTTTAGCTGTGCTGGAACCAAATCTTCAGCCCAAACCTGCCACCTTGATCGTCAATAAAGTGACTATCAAGAATGCTGACCAGGCAATCCTCATGTTCGGTCCTGCCCAGGCAGCTGTCGCTAAGGCTGTTATGGATTCGGTGGAAGACGGTATTATTGAAAAGAAAGATGCTGAGGATTTACTGATCATCGTGTCAGTGTTTATCGAATGGGATGCAACGGATAAGGACAAAGTGTACGAGTACAACTACGAGGCTACAAAATTGGCGATTCAACGAGCCATGAAAGGAGAGCCCAGCGTGGAAGAAGCTCTTGCAGGAAAGGATGCGGCAAAACATCCCTTTGCATGAATATCTGTTTTTAGCCCGGTTGTAAGCATTGCCCTATGGCAGCATTGTATCCGTACCCTTCAAAGAGAACAACTTGCAGGGATCGTTCACTTGTTTTGGGTACAACAATGTTGCCATTTATTTACCAGAATCTATTCCTTAAGAACATTAAATCCATGAATCCTGAAATCATTATCAAAAGTCAGGGCGGTATCCAGATTAAGCCTCTCCATTATGGCAAAACTTAAACAATCGGTCAGATCTATCTGCTGATCATCATATTTATTGAAATACTCAAGTGCCTTTATCCAGTCTGTTGAAGAAACAGATTCGATTACAAGCAATTTACTGTTCAGGATGTTATCAAGCTCTTCAATGGCTTTTTCTTTCGCGATCCTTTTGGCGATCCCATCGATATATTCCACCAGGACATTGCGACCCAGTACGAAGCGGGCTCCCCGGTGAACCTGCGCTTCCAGATATGCCCTGGCAGTACCGTGGTTCTTATCCTTTCTGTCACTTAAAGCGATCAGACCACTGGTATCCAGGAATATGCGCATCTATTCCCTCCATTCGTCCCTTTCGCTCCAGTTACCTTCTTTCGTTGTAAATGAGCCGACTATATTGAAAAGCGAATCCTCCATTAAATCGTCTTCATGCCGTTTGATATACTCAACAACGGCTTCCCGGATTGTTTCTTTTAACGAAGTTTTCCTGAGCTGGGAAAGATGTCTTAGATTGTCATATGTATCCATGTCTATTTCTGCCTGGATGTGTTTAATTTTATTCATTTGATCTCAAATTACATGTTAATTTTAATTACATATATATGTCATGTTACATTTGATTGGATGTTCATTAAACACCGATTTTCGTCAAGTGTTTATGTCCCATAATTGAACCAGATCGAGGATATCCAAAAGCGAAGTTTTTTGTTCCTTAAACATGGTATGGGATACGATTTGTGAAAAACCTCATTTTATTTGAAATATTGTAATGGTCAATTAGTTGGACAACAGTGTGAAAAAATGCAAAAATAATGCTCTGCGGTCATAGTTTACAGGTGTTCATGGTCTGATTGATCATTACATTTTTTGTTTAGCAAACTATAAAACATAAAACCACAGAGGGCACAGAGGGCACAGAGAACGATGGAATTGAATGAAATATCTGAAAAGATTATTGAGGCGGCGATTCAGGTACACAGCACTCTTGGGCCTGGATTGCTGGAGGGTGTGTATGAGGCTTGTTTAAAGTATGAATTGGAAAAACAGGAACTTAAGGTTTTGTCACAGGTCGGACTTTCTGTAATTTATGATGGAATGAAAATCGATTTAGGATACAGGTTAGACCTTCTCGTTAAAGATGCAGTAATCGTCGAACTCAAAGCTGTGAACAAGATAACACCAGTTCACGAGGCGCAACTGCTTTCATATCTCAAGCTAAGCGGGAAACGCCTTGGACTGCTTATTAATTTCAATGTGATACTTCTTAAAGATGGAATTACACGCAGGATGAATTAAAAACTCTGTGTACTCTGTGCCCTCTGTGGTTGAATTATGCGGTCATGGGATACGGGTGTTCATGGTCTGATTGACCATTACATTTTATTTGAAATATGTATGGATTATGGAATTTGTAATATCCAGAATTTATTGTTAAATCTTCATAATCAGCGTAAATAGGTGGATTTAAGGTCAATTTTATGTTTATTTCTTTGCCATAATTGACTCGGGACGTTAACTTATAGTTGGAACTTAGGATTTTTTAAGTTTCATGAATGGAACATAATCTGCATATATTTTTCTTTAAAAACGTTACCTACTTAGATCATTTGATAAAAAAATGTTGATTCATTTTGGAATATAAACGGCTGACGAAAATCGGTGCTAAAAAAAATTATGCAGAACTGAATTCGGTGTTTTTTATATGCACTTTATCACTGTATTGACCAGTTGTTTATAACTGATTGGTCAATCAACTGACCAATGTTGGTTCTGTTTTGTTATATTAGTATTATTCCCAGCTCTGTTTCAAGGGCATTCCTCATGGCACCATTATACCCATGCCCTTCACCCTCTATAGGATAGAAAACCCTGGGATCATCAGCTTTATTATAGGTAACCTGTGCCAGTTCTATAGGAATTATGGAATCATTTAGCATATGGATCATTGCTATTTTACGAGGTGGTAGTTTGTCCAGATAAGAATCAGGGTCAATTGAACGTAAAAATCTGGTCTGGTTCATTGTGATCTGACCTGCATTTTGATTAATATATGCCTCCATATCGTATCCACTGGTACTGATCCCAACCACACCTCTAATGCCCGAATCGATGGCTGTAGCAATTATACCAAAACGTCCCCCGTTACTTATCCCAATGATGGCGATATTATCCTTATCGATCCCGGATTTCTGCCGCATCACATCAACTGCTTTTAACGTATCAAAAACCATTTTATGCTCAACAGGCTCTTCTCCTGCTTCAAACAATTGACCGTCCAGCTGGAAGTCCACCCCGCCCAGATTGCGCTGGTCGATGACCATCGAAGCATAACCCATACCTGCAAGTTCAGCCGACAGACCTTGCTCGTCCTCTTTAGATACTGTAGCTCCAGGCAGGATCAGAACTCCGGGAACTGGTTCGCTGCTCTTCGGGATTCGCAAAAGAGCAGCGATTTTATCTTCCCGGCTGGAAAAAATAATCGATTCGAGGGAATATTCGGGTGTATCGTTGATGATGGTGGATTCGAAGATTGGAATACCTCTATCAGCCGGGTAGGACATGATGCCGTTCTCGTCCACATGCCAGTCGTTGACCTAATCTGAATGATCTGGAGAATTAACATTAAGTATTATTGCAGCCAGGATTAAGATCGTACCAATAGGATTAAGATCATTGGG
>JACUTQ010000030.1 GCA_014859725.1 Methanosarcinales archaeon
ATACAGGCAAAAACATAAATTAATGTCCTAACGAGTTAATGCCTGCCAAACCCAATACACCAAGAAATGTTAACATTATGCTCCAAAGAACTATCCCGATACATATCCAAAATAATAAGCGCCAGGCTGGTGCCCCCAGTGAAAGCCCAATCGCAACTCCAAGAGGTGCACCTGTGAGCAAGGGTGCTAATAGCCCTAATCCAATAATCCCATAGCGTTGCCAGATCTGATATATCCTTCCATGTTGTGCATTTGAATAAGTTCCAATACGGTGCCGGATCAACCGATTTCGTACACGTTCACCTAACACCAGGACAGTCCCTGCACCTACCATGGCACCAATGGCTGCTATTAAACCTATTGTTACAGAATGGAGATTAAGTGCGAAGCCCGCCGGGATCGCTGCCCACAACTCAATTATTCCCAGGCCAAACACTGTCAGCAACTTCATCATGAGTATATCCTTTACCAGCAGAAATAACATGCATTTTAGTTGAGCTTATAATGAACAGTCCATTGAGTTTTCCTGAAAAATTCAATATTCCTGAACATTTTTAACCATCCAAGTTTCTTTTCTTCCGAATCAAAATACGACCAATCATCAAGAAATTCAATGCCAGCATGCCATTCTTCCATTTCTTGACTATCACGGATCCCAAAATGAAATGTTGCATCTTTCCCTAGATGCAATTGGTGTTGCATTTTGTAATTCATCATTCTCTTGAGTGGTTTTCGTAACCACAACGAGTTAAAAACTTCACACACCAGTTCAGAACCAGGAAATTCGGATTGGAGCTTCAGGATCAATGACTGCACGTCTTGCAGATCCAGGTACATAAAAACACCCTCTGCCACAAATAGGAAATGTCCTTCATGTTCTAAAACGATCGACATCCACTCATGATTCAATACTGATGACGAAATGAAATGATACCTTTCATTCTCTTCAAAGAATAGTTTCTTGATCTCAATCACTTCAGGGAGATCAAGATCATAAAACATTACTCTCCCATTATCTACACGTAAAAACCGGGAATCTAATCCACACCCGATGTTGACAACAATCCCATCAGGTGAATTCTCAAGAAAATCACGAACATATCTGTCATATTGTTTTGCCCGAATGGCAACATGGATTACCAATTCCTTTTTCAGTTTGCCTTTAACCAGGTCCTTATCAAGTCTATTTTCTGAAACCAACAATATTTTGTTCAGTTCCCGGGTGATCTCAACTGCTTTTTGGTCATCCAATATCGGATCATTTGACTGGCTTTCAATAGAGTGACAATACAGGGTAACAAAAGACGTTGCGGCAACATCACGATTTTCAATATCTGACAATTTAACCACTTCCCTCTTGGAATTCATAATTTTACCTTGAGATATATTGTCGACAATACCTTTACGATCAGCATCCCTGTTCTGATAGGTTGCAGATATGGAGCAATTAAAAAAAATATGGCTTTTCAGCCATCTCCTACGTTAATATTTTTCCTACGTATGTCCTTTTAAAGGGTTTAAGAATCCGGAAAAAAACCTATCGATTCTTGTGCCTGTTAGAATCAGGCCTTTTTCTAGAGATGTGTTTATTGTTGTTATGTTTAATTCCAACTTGCACTGACCTTTTCATTTCAACCTTTTTAAAATCAGGCAGCTTTTCTTCCCTTATCACGACATCATTAAATTTCAATACATCTTTAAAATTATCATTATCCTTTCTGGAAAGAATATTTATTGCCTTTCCTTCGTTTCCAGCTCTTGCGGTTCTTCCGATCCTGTGGATATACTGCTTACTCTCTATGGGAATATCATAATTGTAAACATGGGAAACACCAATGATATCAAGCCCCCTTGCAGCCACATCTGTGCATACAAGAACACCCGCCTTCCCTGCATGGAATCGCTTCATGACATTGTTTCGCTGGTTCTGGGTTAATCCGCCATGAATAGCCTGTGCATCCACACCCGAAGATCTCAGGTTCTTAGCGATCGTGTCAGTATATCTTTTCGTATTACAAAAAACCATTACACGGTTTGAGTTTTCATTCTTCAATAGATGCATGAGTAAAGAAAATTTCATATTATCTTGAACTCTATAATAGCTCTGGTCCAATAGTGATGCATCAATATTAGACTCAACGTTTATATGGATCGGTTCATTCATATATTTTCTGCCAAGCTTGACAATATCTTTTGAGATCGTAGCAGAGAATAAAAGGGTCTGCCGGTCCTCTGGGCATTTATTAACAATTTTAGTCACATCTTCCTTAAATCCCATATCTAACATCCGGTCTGCTTCATCAAGCACCAGTGTTTCTACCTTATTTAATTTGATTGTCTTTCTTTCGATATGATCAAGCATCCTGCCAGGTGTTCCTACCACCACATCTGCTGTCTTTAAAGCCCTGATCTGCTCATTGATCCCCATACCACCATAAACTGCAATAATTTTCAAAGGACTGAACTTCGAGAATTTCTTAAAAGCACTTGAAACCTGCTCTGCTAATTCTCTTGTAGGAGTCAGGATCAATGCCTGTATCCCATTTCCTTTTTCAGCATTTTGTAATATGCCACAGGCAAATGCAAGGGTTTTTCCTGAACCAGTAGCCGATCCGGCTATAATATCTTTCCCTGCAAGGATTAACGGGATCGATTTTTCCTGTATTTCGGTAGGACAATCGAAATTTTCATCATTTATAGATTTTAGAAGGTTGACACTAATGCCAAGATTTTTAAATTTTTCCATATTTAAACTTTCCATATTTTTTTTCAAAAAAAAGCTGCTTAATTGCTTTTTTTTGTCCACTTCGTTAAGTTATTAAAAACAATTAAGAGCTATTAGCACAACTTTGTGAAAGTTTAGATTAATTTACGCTTAAAAGTTATTGAGCTTTCTTAACGGTGGTTCCTGACTTATAGTTATGCCCATCAGTCACGATCTGAATCCCATCTGGCAATATCAACACCCTGCTCCTTTAGGATCAACCCTTTAGTTCATCTAACACCATGGAGTAAAATGGACATCATTATAAACCTGAATTAGCTATACTCCAGATGGGTGTAATAAGTGTATGAAAAATTCAAAAACATCAAGCGTTCCACTTCAGGAGCCATCAATATCGACCCCCTCCAGCGCGGCGGGATACTGACTGAAGAGGCCAGACAAGCCCTGTTGGAATGGGGTGACGGTTATTCAGTTTGTGATTTCTGTCCTGGAGTACTGGATATGATAAAGACCCCACCCATATATGATTTCGTGCACAGGGCCCTGCCAGAATTCCTGGGAGCGGACGAGGCCAGAGTGACCAACGGTGCCAGGGAGTCTAAGTTCGCTATTATGCATGCAATGGCAGAGAAAGGGGACTGGATAGTACTGGACCAGAGTGCCCATTATACTTCATTTGTGGCTGCCCAGCGTGCAGGGCTTAATGTTAAGGTGGTACCCAATTCAGGTTCACCTGATTACCATATTGCACCAGAAGCTTACTTAGTTACAATCCAGGAAGTTATCAAAGAATCGGGGCACCCACCAGTTTTGGGTCTTGTCACATATCCTGACGGTAACTACGGCAACCTTCCCGATGCAGAACAGATCGCTTCTATCTGCCATGAGTATGACGTGCCATTGATATTAAACGGTGCATATGCGGTAGGCAAGATGCCTGTGAACGCCAGAGAACTGGGTGCGGATTTCATAGTGGGCAGCGGGCATAAATCCATGGCATCCTCAGGACCCATAGGCGTAATGGGGGTCTCAGAGCAGTATTCTGAAAAGATATTCAAAAAATCCCCCACCCACAAGTTAAAAGAGATAGAACTACTGGGCTGCACTGCCAGGGGTGCCACTATAATGACCATGCTGGCCTCTTTCCCAACAGTGGTGGAACGGACCAAACACTGGGACCAGGAAGTGGACAAGGCCAGGTGGTTCGCATCCCAACTGGAACAGCTGGGTCTGATACAGCTGGGCCAGAAGCCACACAATCACGACCTGATGTTCTTTGAGGCACCGATATTATTCGAGATGTCCCAGACTGCCAAAGATGGCCGTTATTTCCTGTATAAGGAATTAAAAGCCCGGAACATCCACGGCATCAAGCCCGGGCTTACTAAATATTTCAAGCTGAGCACTTATGGACTGCCTGAATCTGAGCTGAAAGTGGTAGTGGATGCCTTTGATGAGATCATAAATTCGTAAGGCTTTCCTTAATATTCTCTGCCCGGTTGAATTGCATTTATTATTGGCTAACATTTGTATGGAGGCAATCTTCCGGCGTGCTTAGAGGCAGTGAATTGCAAGCTTCGTAATAATTTGTACGGGGTAGAGCTAAACAGACAGTTAGTTTAATATCCCTGTTACTGCCATAACTATTTTGTGGAGGTTGGAAATATGGTAAACTTACCAGATGAAGCCATTGAGATGTTTAGCAACGAGAATTGTGATAAAGAAAAACCGCTGATTTGGGTATCCACTGTGGGGACTGATTCAATGCCCCATTCTGTACCTGTCTGTTTTGTAAAGGTCATTGATAAGGATAAATTATTGATAGCAGTGAATTTCATCACCCATACAGCAACAAATATCAAAATGGGATCCATGGTATCGGTCAGCGTAGCTGTTCCATATAATGGTTATATGACAGTGGGTAAAGGAAAAGTGTATACAAGCGGAGAGTTGTTTGAAGATGCAGCTGGCAGGGTCAAAGAGAGATTCGGAGGTAAGGTCGAATCCAAAGCAGCCATCCTGTTCCAAATTCAGAGGATTTACAAGCTTACTCCTACAGCAAGCAAGAAAGAGATTACTTAATTAAGTAAATGCCAAAGTATGGTGAAATGGAAATATTCATAAAATCTACCGACTTAGTGGATACTATTGGTATTGGTAAATTGATTCGCATATCAGTAAATTTATTTCTGGACAGGATATCCCGCGTTCTCCCATTCATTGAATCCGCCTTGCATATTATATACTTCTGAATACCCATTATCGATCAGAGCCTGGCTAGCTATAGCACTGCGCCTACCGCTCCTGCAATAAACCAGTATTGGCATATCCTCTGGGACTTCATCCAGCCTGTCAGAGATATCGGTGTGGGGTATCAGTAAAGAATTTGCAATATGCCCTGCATCATATTCTTCCTGGGTGCGCACATCAAGAATAAAATACTCTCCGCTATCCACCTTAATTTTAGCCTCGCTAACCGGGATGGAAATATATTTTACAGATTCTCCATTATCCTCTTCAGGTACGTTTGTCAAACAACCAAGTACTGAAGTGCTGAGCAACAATAAAATAATTATAAGATATTTCTTCATATTTTTCCCCCATTTTTAACCATATTAAAAGGCATCTGAGCATCTTCCGGGATAGTATAAATATATTTTGCCCTGAAATCCGGGTTACGCATCAAGCAGCTTGAAGCGCTTTTCTTGTAGTTGGAACCCATGCGTTTCCAAATATCCTTAAGCGGTTCTTCCCTGATATTGCCGAAGGTCAAAGGCGTATAAGCACATGGCAGGACATCCCCTGCAGAAGTTATATGGACCCACCGCCTGCCTGCAAAGCATCCGAACATATCAGGCCCCATGAAAAACGGGAATGCAGTAATTCTTGGTCCATCAAGAAGTTTGTTCTTTTCTTTCTGGAAAGTGCTTAATCTATCCACATCCCTGGGACCCACTGTCTCATCCTCATGGTCCAGCCACCGCCCTACAGCGATGATCTCATAGAAGGAAACCTCATGCATACCTTTTGATTCAGCAAGACTGTAGAAATCTTCCAGTTCATCAATATTATTGGGTGAGACCACTACGAACATATCGGTCAACAGACCTGCTTCCAGTGCATTGTCAATGCCTTGCATGGCTTCTGCATAGGACCCCTTCCTGCCTCTGACCCTGTCGTGTTCTTCCTGTCGGGGGCTGTCAATACTTACACGTACAGCATACAGACCTGCGCTTTTTAACTCCCTGGCTTTTTCAGGGGTCAATCCAAACCCGGAAGTGAACGTAGTGGCAATGGCCCGGGTTTTATCCACATGCCGTACCATATCGGGGAGATCCTTTCGCAGCAAAGGCTCACCCCCGTCAAATGAAATGAGATAAGACCCCAGATCAATGGACTCATCAACTGCTCTGTTGACCTCATCCAGCGACAGTTCGGGATCAGCTATTATATCTGCAGCACCGCAATGGATACATTTATTGGGACAGCGCATGGTAATCCCGATCGAAGCCTGGTCAGGAACTCGTTTTTTTAGCATCGAAGCTATCTGGGCTGAAATAAGTCGGTCGAAAGCCGTGCTTGGTACCGGGGGTGCCCAGGTAGAGATAATGATATTATCAGCAGAAACAGAAATCGGCTTTTCTTCAAGGAATATTTTGTTAATTCGGTTGAGAATGGGTTTAGCTACAGGGGATAGGGTTCCCTCTGATACCAGCTGGACCTTGCCATTTTTGGTCTCAGCATTTAATTTAATATATGATTTATCATAGACGCGCATTTGTTTTCAATTTCCTGACCATATCAGATCGCCTACCATTATCACAAAACAATATTTTTTACGATTGATATTATGACATCATTTTTTCATGGTATAAATTGGAGTTATTAATTACCGATATTCTTTAATAATTCCATCTGATGCTTGAGTATTTTTCTTTTTTGTATTAGTCTGAATGTATATATTAAAAAGACGATCCAGACAACACCAAATGCAGCTAACATGGACTTGGCATATGAAATATTCGAAATTAATGTTTCCACAATATTACACTATCATGAATTTATGAGATTTAAATTTATTCCAACTAACAAAGAGAGAGCTGTAAGTCACGCCTTCTTATATTTACTGGCGATTATATCTATTGATATGAATATCCACCATATCCCTGGGTATGCTGTGTTTGTTTTTAACTATATAATCAATGATATGTTTCATCTCTTTTTTGTAAAATCCAGCAATATTCTTTCCATATTCCACGCCTTCATTGGTCAAAACATACTCATATCTCTGGGTCCAGTGACCTTTTTTATCATAATATCGGAGGTCTTCGTCTACCAGTCCCATTGCAACCAGTATTTGTATATCTTCAAACAACTTGTCTGAATATGGGAAATTATATCTTTTATGGAATCGATAATCAAGCAGGTTTTTCAGGTAGTCAACGTTAGCAAGCTCCCTGACAAGCCGGTATATGCAGGTGATGTTCCTGATCCTGGGAATTTTTACTTTAGTACCATCATTCTCAGAGAACTGGTTGTGCAGACAATAGAAAATAAGCATCACTCCTTCGATATTCAGGTATTTTTCATTCCTGATAAATCGCAGCAGGTCGGGAGACAACTCCTTTATCAAGCCGAGGATATCCTTGGGCGCTGCATCCTGATCTTTTTGATACTGATGATAGGTGAATATACACAAAGATATCTGACGTGAGATGGCCCTGACCAGACCATTGGCAAGCGCAGATTCGTCATACATAAAGTGTTCTTCAACTCCTCGTAGTATCCTGGTACTTTTGGGAACACCCCTGGCTACTGACAGGTCTATCAGTGCAGGTCTCCCGTAGCTTTCAGTGAACCTGCGTGCCATTTCCCGCTCAAACATTTTCTTTGCCACACCATATCTGGCAATTGTTGATAGTGCCATCCTTACTTCGGGTTCAAGTGTTTTTTGATTGAACCGACCCAGCGTGCTGCATATATTGCCCTCTCTTATCTGCTGCAGCAGGAGACTGGCAGAGGGAGGTCCCTCTTGCTTTATGAAATTCAGTAAATCCCCATCATTGAATGTGGTAAAGAATTCAGAAACACTAAGCATGATCCTGGTTCTGTCATTTATATTCTCAAGTGTGTCTTCCAGGGCTTTAAGCAGCATGGCACGAACGCTCTGGGTTAGGGGATTGTGGATAATGGCAGAATAATGGTGAGATCGGGCAATAAGCATGGATTCTGCAGCTGCCAGGGCCATATCTTCACTATAACTGTCAACTCCCCCCAGTACGAGACGGCCATTATGAAGTTTGAGGCTGGCCACCAGCTGTTCAACATCGATCAATCCAAGAGATACTCCTGTATGATACGAGTCACGCAGGAGGAAATCAATCCGATCGGCATCTATATCCCCTGAAACGATCTGAGCGAGATGCTTTTTTTCAACCTCATCCAGATCCCCTGTGGCGATAGCTGAAATGTCTTTAAAAAAATCATGTGCATCAATTCCAAAATCCGATTTTATCGCTCTCGCAATCTCATCATATTTTGGAAAATTATTTTTTATAATGTAGCTGGTGAACTTCTCATGGCTATAGAACCGCTCACCGCCGATCTCAGGTACATAGGTGGGATTTCTGGCAAGGACCCCCTCAACGGAATGGGAAAAAGCAGAATGGCCCACGTCATGTAAAAGCCCTGCAACCCTGACCTTCTGGATATCCAGATCATCCAGTCCTAGTGCACGTGCGATCATATTGGCCACATGCATAGTGCCTATACTGTGCTCATATCTGGTGTGATTGGCTCCAGGAAATGCAATATCGGCAAGTCCCAACTGTTGTATTCGGCGGAGACGCTGTACTTCCCTAGTGTTGATCAGCAATGCTTCCAGATGGCTGATGGGAATGTGCCCGTGCAGAGGATCATGTATCGTTCCACCTGAATGCATGAAATGTTATTAGTTCAGAAGACACTTAAAAACTTGGATATTCAAATAACTTTTTATATGATTCATTAGATTAAAGAAAATGAGTTTGCTCCATAATTTTAGAAAAAATTGAACGATATGGACTCGTGGGGTAGCCTGGATATCCTAGCGGGCTTCGGTATTTACCGCCTTGTTGAAGCGGTAATGAAGATACCCGCGGACCCGTGTTCGAATCGCGGCGAGTCCGTTTTTATACTATTTATGCTTTGAGAAGGTACTCTAGAAGGTCTGGACTTAACCTTGTCTCCTTTTTCATTTTATCGAGTATTTCCTTTTGGGACTTACCTTCTTGCTTGAGATTATTTATCTTGTCAAATACGCTCTTTTTAATCTCATAATAATCGTTAATATCTTTACGGTGTCCCCAAACATCACCTTCAAGAAGCTTTATATTCTGCATATCCAAAAATAGCAGAATTGATTTTGAAACAGTTTTTTTATATGAACCAGGTATATGCAAAGCCTTCATCTCAGGACAAGTCTGAACTAAATCAAAAATGTCCTTATTTGAAGGTCTGAAGGCCAAATGAATAATTTCTTCATCGGTGCTCAATGTGTTTATTTCGTCTTTAGAACTTACTACTCGAATTTTCATATTATTAACCCTTCCAAGTATCTCCTTAAATATTATATTTCCAGTACCCTATAAATCTCTTTCTGATAACTGGAACAAATTTATATCTGTATCTTAATTGATAAATATTGAAGTAATGCGAAATGGTTATGAGCATAACTTACATTTCAAAAAGAGTGAGTAATATCGATCAATACATAAGAAAAAGCGTAACCAACATCGAACAGTGTGTTCATGGAGGTCGGGTGGTGGAATATCTTAAGCATAATAGGATTGAATTGCTGGATTTCAGTGCTAATTTTAATCCTGTTTATCCTCCTGATAAAGCAGAAATCAAAAATATCACAACAGGTGCATTGAAAAACATTGGATTCTACCCTGACAACCGCTATATCGAATTTAAAAATGCATCTGCTGGATTTGCCGGAGTTAAACCTAACAATATAATACCTGCAAACGGTTCATCAGAGGCAATAAGGCTTATTTCCGAGACCATTTTGAGTAAAGGCGATGTGGTGCTACTTCCCAGGCCTACTTTTGATGAATATGAACTGAATATCAGACTTATGGACGCCGTCCCACAATCTATTAATTATAGAGAAATGTTTCTTCATCCGGATATCATTACTGATGATTTGCTTGGCAATTCAAAGGCATTGTTTATCTGTAATCCCAATAACCCCACAGGTACATTAATTGAAAGATCAAGATTGGAACAACTGGCCAGGAGATGCCAGGAAAATAAGACTTTTCTGATAATTGATGAAGCGTTCATTCAACTCTCTGACCCTGCTCACAGTATAGCGGATCTAGTCTTTGAAAACCAATTTGTTATTATTGTACAGTCCCTTACTAAGGTATTTGCAATACCTGGAATAAGAATTGGATACGGAATAGCTCATGAAGATTTAGCAGCAAGGATGAACAATATCAGGATCCCCTGGAATCTTGGAACGATTTCTGAAGTCGTAGGGACATGGCTACTTGATACTTATTCAACAGACCCCTCATATCTTGAACAATCAAGAGAACTTATAAGGGTCGAACGGGAATGGCTTTTAAAGCGCTTATCCCTTATCAGGGGTTTTGAACCAATACCCAGCGACACATGTTTTATCCTGATCAAGATAAGAGATTTTGGAATGGATTCAAACGAGGTCACCCAACATATGCTAGAACAGGGAATCATTATACGGGACTGCGAATCATTCAAAGGATTGGATAAAGATTATATTCGGGTTGCCATTCGAAATCGGGATGATAACCAGAAATTGATTGATGCTTTTTCAAGATCTATTACTCAATGGGGTAAGGAACTGGCTGATAAGGAGATCGAAGAGGCAGTTCATAAGGGTAAGATCGCAAGCAGGACCAATTGTGAATATTACCCTTGCCATTTTGAAGACCAGGATTGTACATTCTGCTTTTGTCCCTTTTATCCATGTGGGGATGAAAGAACCGGCGGTGAAATGATAGATCGGTCAACAGGTGGTACAGTATGGAGCTGCGCTGGATGTGATCACATACACAGGCCAGAAGTGGCAAATCAGATACTCGAAGCACTGATGGTAAGCGAAGGGAAGCCTGAAGATGTTAAACTAATCTGGAAAAAAGTTATAGAATCTATGTTATAAAAATGGAATCTGTTGTATTTTCCCCTGGACTTGAAGTACTTGCACTGGCAATTCTAATGGATATCTTAATCGGAGAACCGCCCGGAACTATACATCCTGTGGTTTGGATAGGAAAAGTAATCAAATATCTTAATAACCTATCTTTTGGCAATAAGAGGATGTTTGGCATTTTTATGGTTATCGTCACAGCAGGGATATCATTACTTGCAGGGGCAGTAGTGGTAATCGCATCTTCATATATTTCAGAAACATTTGCATTGCTTCTCGCTGCATATTTCCTGAAATCCACCTTTTCCTTTAGAATGTTGTTGACCTCTGCCCGCCATATAAAATCCCAATTGGAATCAGGTACTTTAAAGAATGCCAAAAAAGACCTAAAAGCGCTTGTCAGCCGAGATACAACCAACCTGGACAAATTACATATGACCTCAGCAGTGATAGAATCCACATCTGAGAACTTTGTAGATGGAATTGTTTCTCCTCTATTCTTTTATCTTATACTTGGACTGCCCGGAGCCCTTGTATACAAGGCAGTGAATACCCTGGATTCCATGATAGGATACAGGAATAAAGAATTCATTGAATTGGGCTGGGCTTCTGCCAGACTGGACGATATTCTGAATTGGATTCCTGCCCGACTATCCCTGATCTTTATTTTTGCAGCGTCTATATTTACAGGCAGTCCAATAAATGCTATAAAGACATGCATCAGGGACCGCGATCAGACAGCTTCACCCAATTCAGGCTGGCCTATGGCAGCAACTGCCGGTTCTTTGGGTGTGAGGCTGGAAAAAAAAGGACACTACATTCTTGGAGGCGAGTTCAGGGAACCTGTTCCTGAAGATATTGAAAGAGGATCAAAGCTTGTGGGAATAGCAACGATCTTCCTTTTTGCTTCCATTTTCGCTGGTGTATATGTTATAAGAATCCTTATATGGTGAATTGAATACAAGGTTGATTGCAATGAAACTCTCAGACGCCACTCTTGCTGAAAAAACAGATAATCCCGATAAGATTGACAGAAGATCTGACCATGATATTAAAGAGATTCTTGCTGACATGGGATTATCGGAAGAAGTACTCCTTTCTACTGCCATGGAATTGTATGTCCCTCATCCCGGTATAGAGACCCGGGAAAAAGCTGAAGCTGTTTTCAGGCACGAACTGGATGTGGCCCTCAGCGACCCAAACGTGTGCATCCTGATATATTCGGGTATCCAGCTGGAGGAAGCTGGTAAAGCAGGAAAGCTGCCAAACCTTAGTAAAGATTCCTATGACCGCGATCTAACATTTTTAATATGCGATGAAGTGCTGGGAATGAGCATTGCTACCTATATTGCGGGATATAAGGGCACATTCGAGTTTGTCAGGTTCGATAAGAAAAAACCTGGGGTTTTAAAAGAACTTGGGCCTTTCATGGATGATGTTATCGCAGCTTTGATCGGAGGTGTATCCTCCAATATGTATACCAGAGCGGGGGTATAGACCAAAGATGCTGGATGGTTTCCTGGGAGCTATTGGATTCTTAACCACTCTACCGGCTGGTAGAGCTGACAGGTTGGTACATCTTCAAAGCCGGACATCTCTTTTTTCAGTGGTGGGGATACTTGTCGGATTGCTCCTTGGAATAATAGCTACCTCGTTGATCATTGTAATCCCTGACCAGCCTGCCATTGTGGCTGTACTGATGATTATGTCCATCTACACCTTTACTGGTCTCAACCATCTGGACGGCCTTTCGGATTTTGGGGACGGTATCACTGCCCACGGCAGCAGGGAGAAAAAGATCATTGCATTAAAGGACATGGCACTTGGCACGGGCGGAGCAGCTTTTATTGTCTTATATATATTGATGTTATTTGTAATCATCCAGGCTCTTGCAAACATCCTAATTGATTTGAATTGGGGGTATTCTCTCGGATTTTTCTTTTTAGTAGCAGAAGTGTCATCCAAACACTCAATGATCACAGCGTCCTGGCTGGGTAGACCTATCCACCAGGGTATGGGGTCTATGATCGCGGATAATACAGGTTTAAAGCAGTTCTTAATAAGTTTGATAATATCAGCTTTGGTATGTACTGCTATTTTGGGCAGTTCAGGGATCGCAGCAGTGGTTGGTGCAATGATAGGTTCGGTCCTGGTGATTTTCATTTCTAATCGGCATTTTGGTGGGATAAACGGGGATTGCATCGGGACATCTAATGAGATCGGACGCCTTATGGCGTTGATCGTATTATTCATAATCTGCAGAGGAGGTATTGCTGTTTGGATGCCCTGGTGATGGCAGGGGGTCGGGGCAGCAGGATGAAAGTGCCCATTGAAAAGCCGTTACTTGAGATCAATCACAAGAAATTGATCGAATATGTGCTTGATGCTCTTAAAGAATCTAATAATATCAATAATATCCATATTGCCGTGTCTGCTAATGGACCTGAGACAGGCAAGTGGCTTGAACTTCACTCCCGTGATGTCAACATCATTAATACACCAGGCAGCGGTTATGTTTCAGATATGGTGGTTGCAGTTAAATCAGCAGGCATTAAGGGCCCTTTGCTAATGGTAATGGCTGATCTGCCCCTGATCTCTTCAGAGATGATAGATGAGGTTATTACTAAATACCATACCATCCCGCAGCCAGCTCTTTCGGTCTATAATTTATTGTCTGTATGTAGAAGTAAGGGACTGCGGCCTGATACTGTGTTCAATAAAAATGGGCAATTGATCGTCCCATCCGGATTGAACATACTGGATGCTGACAAAATACATGAAGAGCAGGAAGATTATAACTATATTCTTGATAATCATAGATTGGCTGTAAATGTTAATACAATAGAGGATCTGGAGATATGCTCCAGACTGATATGAGATGAATACTCAAGATAGAAATATTTCTGCAGACACCTTAAGTCTGCTTTTGGGAAAAACACAAGTCAAGCCAGAGGAAGTGACAAATGAGATCTTATTGCTGGCACAGGCTATTGATGACCCTTTCTGTCTGCCGTATCTTATAGAGGAATTAAATTCCCTTGAGATGGAAGACGAAGAAGCTTTCAGGTTTGGTTTACTGCGAATCCAGATTGATTCCGAATTGAGAATGAATGAAGATATCCAGAAGCATCAACGCCGCCGGTTTGTTGCACAGGTGATTGAAAAGATGCTGTTTGGGGAACTATTTATTGAGATAAAAGCTCCCCCAGACGAGATTTAATTGTTGAGCATTAAATTAATTTTTAATTATTGGATAATTTCAATAAGGCAGCAATCATCTCTGTTTCCAAGTAATTTGACAAGTTGTACTTCCACATAAGGCGACTTTTTTATCGCTATCCTTGAAAATATCCCTCTTGTTAGCTGGCATAATGTAGGATTATTCCTGGCTTCATTACCCCAGGGACATTCGGTTCCTTTAATGGTGATCTTTTTATCCCCTTCAGAATTAACCGTAAAACTTCCTCCCAATTGATACCATAGATCACATATCTTATTGCCGACGTATGCCATATCCATTGTTTCTAATTCCAATTCAAGTTTGTCTGATATGATTTGTTCAACGCGGTCAATTATTTGATGAATTACAATCCCCTGCTGTTGAGGTGGAACTGTCTGCATAAGTATAGGAATTATTTGTGTTAAAACACTTAAAATACTATTTTTTATATCCAACCTGTCCCGCTCGACCATGAGATTATCATGCAATCGTTTAATCCTCAGTAATGATTTTACCCTTGTTGAAAGCTCCAGCTGGTCCACAGGTTTTGTGATAAAATCATCAGCTCCAGCTTCTATGGCTTCGATCCTGTCTTTTGGCTGGGACAGTGGTAACCATTATGATCGGTATACTTAGTGTTTTTTTCATCACTTTTTAATATCTCACAAACTTCTATACCACTTATTTTAGGTAAAATTACGTCAAGAAGGATCAGGTCTGGAGATTCGTCTTTAACTTTTTCAAGTACTGATTCACCGCTAGTTGCTGAAATGATATCATAATCACTGGATAGATAGTCAGTTAATATCGCTATCATCAATTATGAATCATCCACAATCAAAATTTTGGGTTCTTCCATTCATCCCACCTAACTTTGTAATTGGAATTATAAAAAAAATATTAGGTCTGAGGTTTTTGAGGTTTACCAAACAATATCCCATCAGAAGTTATATCATACATGTTCAATTCAAGAGAGATTTTTGTACTCCTCATCTTTTCAATACTTGGAAAGGCTCAATACATTATATCGTGAACCATTTCATTTGACAAATGATGGCACTGTCCTCAATTACGATACTTAATATACTTAAGAATCATATACCATATTTGTGATAAATATGGTTCGACCTCGTGGAGAAATCAAAGTAATATGCCAGAATGAGAAATGCACGTATTATCTAAAAGAAGAAGGTAAAGATATAATCAAACGTGGTAAGTACAGCACAGGTCATCAAAGATATTATTGTCATCACTGCAAGACCTTTTTCATGGAGACTAAGGGAACTCCATTATATCATAAACATCTTTCGAAACCCGAGATAATCAACATCTGCAAACACCTTGTAGAGAAAAATGGCATCAGATCGATTGAACGAATAACAGGCCACCACAGGGATACAATAGGAAATTTAATAGAAGATCTTGCCTTGCATGCTGAGTTAGTAAATTCTATTCTTCTTCATGATGTAAAACTTGGACAATTTGAGGTTGATGAAATGTGGACATTCGTAAAAAAAAACAAAAAAAAGTTGAGCCAGGAAGCCCTAATTCAGATATCGAAGGTGATGCCTGGATATTCACTTTCATAACGAGAGGGTCGTATCTCATCGTTGCTTATGAGATTGGGAAACGAACAAAAAAAACATGTGAAAAATTATTTGAAAAAGTTTTTGATAGGGTACAATTACCTTTTCCAGATAAGAAAATTGAAATATTTTCTGATGGACATGATGACTATACAAATACTATTCCTGAGTATTATGCAGAGACATGTGTTGACTATGGACAAGTTATCAAAATAAGGGAGGGAGGAAGAGTTGTTGATAAAATCAAAAAAGTCATTTATGGAACTCTTAAGATAGATGAAATCGAGACGACAGATATCGAAAATATGAATAGTATTTGTCGTGAAAGGCAGGGCAGATTAGTTAGAGAAACAAAATGCTTTTCGAAAAAGAGGCCAAAACTCATAAATTCTTTCGAATCATTTCATTTTTATTGGAACTTTATGGATAAGTTGACTAAAACCGAGACTCCTGCAATGTTGGAAGGTTTAGCTGATCATCAATGGAATTGGGAGCAATTTTTTTATTTTTCATTAAGTATTCTAAATTAGGACATTGCCCAAATGATGGCTCAATAAATCGTGAACACTTTTGATATTCACCTTGTTTAATGCATCCTTCATGATGCATCATGGATCCTGACGAAGAAGAAAGAATAGTTGCCGTAAATCTATGTGTAAAGGGTGAAAAAAGAACAAACATTTGCAAAGACCTGAATCGAACAAAGGGTTGGCTTTCCAAGTGTTTTATTCGCTACAAAACTGGTGAAGAGGGATGCTATAAATCCAAAAGCACCTAAAAATCCTGGAATAAAGACAAGGGATGAGATTGAAAATGCGGATGTGAATCTCAGAAAAACTTTGATGGACAGTAACGAACACGAATCCAAATATCTTGGCGTGGGTGCTGATGCAATTCAATATAGGATGTACAACCTTGGTTTTTCAGACGATGACACGCCTTCAACCTCAACGATAAATCGGATTGTCAAAAAACACAAGCTGAAAGTAAATAAGCGCTAGCGATATAAACGAGTCAAATCCAAAAAGAGATATACAATCCTAAATCCAACGCAAATCAATGAAATGCACCAGATGGATTTTGTTGGTCCACGATTTATCAAGGGATATGGTGCGATTATTTCAGAAGAGCTGAAGCTATCGATGTTTAGGTATTATATGCTGAACTTATTGCAGTTTTTCTAGTTTTAGCAAAAATTAACTGACTTTAAGTCGATCATGGGCTAATGATGTTTCAGTTTTTTAGCAGATTGGTTAGTATATTTGCCGAAAAAAGTGGAAATCACTAGATTATGGGATAGTGCCGTATAATAGTCTATTGCATTAATTTAGTAAAATTGGTAATAATAACTCTTATATTCCGCAGGTATATTTTGAAAACAAATCTTTTTTAAAAACATTGAATTATGTCGGATGATTCTGGTTTTCTAAATTTTTGAAAAAATGGTTCGAAAAGATGCATGTATTTTTCTGCCGAAATTGGCAAATCCTATATTCAAAACATGTCTTCTATAAGTTTACAATATAAATATAATATTTTAGAGATATGTAAAACCACTATCAGTAAAAATTATTAAAAAATTTCAGATACCTGCGGAAAGTGAGATAACTTCCTTGCATCTCAGTTTTTGCATTTAATATTGTTTTTTCGTAACTATTCAGCCTATAAAACGCTATCAATAGCCACCAAGCTTTACTTCTTTGATATCTTGGGAATTTCTAAATCGATATCGGAAGACATTAGCTATAAATTCTTTACATAAAGCTACCAAATATCATTTCGGTATCAGTAGCCATGATTTGTAGGGCTGAATAGTTACGTTTTTTCAACTAATAATTAATTGTCATTATTATCTGGTTGTAAAAAGCCTTATATGCTATTGTACTAATGCAAGGAGGCGCTCAATGGAGCAAGTAAATGTGCTTGTATGTTGAGAATCAAAATTACCGGGTCTGAAAACATCGGATTCGTTAAGGTAGTAACAAACCTTAAATACTACCAATAACATAACTATAACTTCCCTATACACGATAAAAATCGTGAGGGAAACCTGATGCAAATCATTGCATTCATTTATCACCACCTTCTTCGCCGAGGTCATTTCCTGGCGTCGACCCGGATTTTGGGACGAGTCCCAGAAGTGATGGGTTGCTCTCCGACCTTGGCACATTCACAAATGGAGACGAGATGGAACTATCTCGTCCGACGTTAGTATTGGCAGTTCGGTTAATTCTGATCGGTAGTGTATAAACATATACTATCGGAATTAATTGGACAATATATACCAAAATTACCCAACAATTCCTATAGCAAATAAACTTCCAATGTGTGTATCAACAATTCTGGTTGATCCTGCCAGAGGTTACTGCTATCGGGGTTCGATTAAGCCATGCGAGTCAAATGTTCTTCGTGAACATGGCGAACTGCTCAGTAACACGTGGATAATCTACCCTTAGGTCTGGAATAACCCCGGGAAACTGGGGATAATACCGGATAGATCATAGATGCTGGAATGCCCTATGTTCTAAAGCTCCGGCGCCTAAGGATGAGTCTGCGGTCTATCAGGTTGTAGTGGGTGTAACGTACCTACTAGCCGACGACGGATACGGGTTGTGAGAGCAAGAGCCCGGAGATGGATTCTGAGACACGAATCCAGGCCCTACGGGGTGCAGCAGGCGCGAACACTTTACAATGCGGGAAACCGCGATAAGGGAACCCCGAGTGCCAGCACCAAGTGTTGGCTGTCCAGATGATTAAATCTCATTTGTTAGCAAGGGCCGGGCAAGACCGGTGCCAGCCGCCGCGGTAACACCGGCGGCCCGAGTGGTAACCGTTTTTATTGGGTCTAAAGGGTCCGTAGCCGGTCTGATAAGTCTTTTGGGAAATCTGGCAGCTTAACTGTCAGGCTTCTAAGAGATACTGTCAGGCTTGGGACCGGGAGAGGTAAGGGGTACTCCAAGGGTAGGAGTGAAATCTTGTAATCCTTGGGGGACCATCTGTGGCGAAGGCGCCTTACCAGAACGGGTCCGACGGTGAGGGACGAAAGCTAGGGGAGCAAACCGGATTAGATACCCGGGTAGTCCTAGCTGTAAACGATGCTCGCTAGGTGTCAGGCACGGTGCGTCCGTGTTTGGTGCCGTAGGGAAGCCGAGAAGCGAGCCACCTGGGAAGTACGGTCGCAAGGCTGAAACTTAAAGGAATTGGC
>JACUTQ010000031.1 GCA_014859725.1 Methanosarcinales archaeon
TGGTAATAATATTTATTTAAGATAGAGCCGATTATAGTAATCATGGAAACCTTGTACCTGAATGATTGTTATATCAAGGAATTCGAAGCAACAGTTGAGCGTGTAACAGACAATAAATTTGTCGTGCTGAGTAAAACAGCATTCTATCCAAATTCAGGTGGTCAGCCCCATGATACCGGGATATTAATAAAAGACAATCAGGATTATCCAGTGATCTATGCAGGTAAGTTTGGTGAAGTTATCAGCCACGAGGTATCCAGAACAGGACTTACCAAAGGAGATAAGGTTAAAGGAATTATCGACTGGGATAGACGATATCTTTTTATGAAATATCATACTGCTTGTCATATTCTAAGTGCTGTTATTCATACTGAGACTGGTGCTCAGATATCAGGAAATCAGCTTGGAGAGGACAAAACACGAGTTGATTTTAGTCTTAATGACTTTGATAGGGAGCAGATAAAGTCTTTTGAAGCGAAGGTAAATGAGATTATTAATAAAAAACTTCCTGTTACTATTAATATCATGTCTAAAGATGAGGCTTTTTCAATTCCATCAGTTGTCAAATTAAAGGATGCTTTTCCCCCGGAATCCCAGGAAATTAGAGTGATTTCAATACCCGGTGTTGATCAACAAGCTTGCGGTGGGACCCATGCGGCAAATACAGACGAGATACCAAACATAGAAATATTCAAAGCAGAGAATAAGGGAAAAAGTAATAGAAGGATATATTTCAGGTTCAAATCCGATTAGATGGCTGGTGTTATGATGTCTGGTGAAGAGTTTATTAAAATTTTTGAGAAAAATGCAGCATCTATAAAAGATAATACCAAGCGATCCAAAAAATACCGGGCTGGAGTTGCCATACTTGCTCTAAAGGCTATAGCTTCAAATGACATAACCTATCTGGAAGCTGCAATTCGATTTACTAATAACATAATTGACGAGCATGATCGCTCAAAGGCATATGTGGATATTGTAAGGGGTACATCCAGAGTTGCCAGAATTACTGCTAATCCCGATCTTGTACGGCGTGCATTGGAAATCTCAGCAAAAACTATTGAAGGACACGATCGTAGTCATGCTATGGAAGGGGTTGTGTCTACAATAGCTGAGGTTGGTTTAAAGAATAATGAATCCGATGCCATTGAAAATGCAATAAAGCTGGCAGAAGGTATAGAATATGATACCTATCGCTCGTCATCTTTAAGAAAGATTGCCATGACATTGCATGCTGCTGATAATAACCAGTCAGCCTTAGATTCAGCAATTAAAGCTCTTGATATTATTGATTCTTCTAATTCCATCACTAATCCGATATATCGTACATCTGCCTATATTGACCTATCCAAACTCTTTTTAGACCTTGATCAAATCGATGCAGCCAATAATTGCATTAAGAAAGCTGATGAATCAGCAAATTCTTTAATTAATGAATTTGAAAGATCTTCAATATATCAATCCATTGTTGAAACCCGGTTGATATTAGGTGCCAGGACAAAAAATAGAATTCATTTTCAAAGAGCTGTAACATCATTTGGTCAAATTACAAGGGAATATTATCGGACCTTTACCATGCAAAAACTCAAGAATATTTTAATAAAATTCAATGAAGAAGAACTAATTGATTCATTAACTTAATTACAATTTTCATCTGGAAATAGTTAAATAATACAATAATCACCACTATTATAATTATTATAATATTCCAAAATAAATTTTCATCGACAAGTTATGAAAACGAAAAAAATTTTTAATATTATTAAGCTAAGGTCCAAAAAATCTTTTTGAAATAAGACAATCATTGAATGTTACCCTCATCAGGCGTCATTCCTCAGATAAGGATGCTGGAACAAAGAGGTCTGGTATCAAAATGAGATGGGTTATGCCTTAACTGATACTGGGCGATTACTTTCAAATTACCTGTGTCCTTTTGTCAATCGGATTTATGCGCTTAAAAATTCAGGAACTTGGGGTACAAAGGCTGCTGGGTCAGTTTTCTACCCGGGGTTATAACCGCCAAAAAAATTGACCTCAAAGTTCGTCTCATTCAAATCAATTACTTGATATAAAAAAATTGGTGCTAGTAGAATACTTTCTAAGAAAATATCATTTTCCCCAGAATGGATTTCCTCGTCGTTTGATATCCATGAACATCTCCAGGGTTTCAAGTTCATCCACACTTATAGATTCGATAAGTTCCTGTTCTACTATTTTCGCATGCTTTTCTGGAATATCAATAAACAATAATTCTCCTTCATGAATCTGCCGGCCGACTATTGGACCATCGATTGAAACTGCAACCTGTGCATGTAACTTCACCTCACCCACATTCTCACCATGTTCCTGGATACCTTTTATTACCCCTATCCTGGTTCCGTCTTCCTTCATCACATTAAGCTTGGTTTTGATAATCCCACCTTCCACTTCAACCCCCACCACAGCAGGTTTACTCTGGCGGAATGTATGGTCTGGCAATATCCTGAACCTACCGGGCCTGATTACTGCTTCACTCTTCTGTTTTTCGGTCAAAGCTGTCAATTCCTCAACATGTTCTTCGTAATCTTCCACAAGCCTGTAGATCACATCGCTCATAAAGAGTTTTGCATCACTTTTTTGGAGTTCGTCGAGAGCATCCGGGAGTATATCCACATTGAATCCCAGTATTACTGAATAAAGGGGATCCTCGATAGCGACTGCTTCAACAATATCTCGTTTTGAAATATTGCCCACGTCTGCTTTTCTTATGGGTATTTCCTCTTTTTTAAGTTCATTTACCAGTGCCTCCAAACTGCCGATAGTATCAGCCCTGATGATCACACCAATATTGTCAGTCCTTATTCGGGTTTGATTTATCTCAGATTTTATCGCTTCAGATATCTCATCAACAGTATCTTTGGTCACAACCCTGACAGGGGCGCCTGCAATGGCATCATCCAGTTGCGGAGCTGAGATTTTCAATCCTGAAGCTGCAGTTACATTTTTTATATGTTTGAATTTCTCCTCAGAGGTTATCTCAGACAACGGCCTGGGTTTTAACAGTGCCCTGACCTTTGTAATAATTGGGACATTTAGGGTACCAACAGCTATCATATCCCCTATTTTAATCTCCCCATCATACAGAATTGCATCAAGGGTAGTACCCAATCCCTTTTCTTCCTTCACTTCCAAAACCACACCAACTCCCGGACCTGTAGTGTGGAATTCCAGGGATGTTTCAAGAAATTTCTGTGCCAAACCTAACAGGACCGTAAGGACATCGGGTAAACCCTCCCCACTCTTTGCGCTGATCGGTATTACAGCAATATTTGACTGGAAATTCCGTATCCTGTCATAGCGGTCAGAACTGAGCCCATGATCATATAACTTTCCCACAATCTCGTAAATCTTCTCATCCACTATAGCCCTTATATGTTCAGGCTGTGCCTGATAAGAACTCAGAAATGAGACACCTGGATGTGCATCCCAGCCATGGATTCTATCAATTTTATTTGCGACTACAACAAACGGGGTCTTGTATTGTTTAAGGATATTGATGGCTTCAATAGTCTGGGGTTGGAATCCCTCATTAACGTCAACGATCACTACTGCTAAATCGGCCAGTGCTCCGCCTCGGGATCGCAGGGTAGTAAAAGCATGATGTCCAGGTGTATCAATAAAAAGTAAACCAGGAAGTTTGAATTTACCCTTTGCCTGGGGACCACAAACTTTTATAATAACATCTAATGGGACTTCTGTGGCACCAATATGCTGGGTGATGGCACCGGCTTCTCCTTTTGCAATGGCTGTACCCCGGATTTTATCAAGTAAAGTAGTCTTGCCATGGTCGACATGACCCATGACGCATACGATGGGAGTACGAAGATTCTTGTTCTGTGCCATTGATATTGCCCCTTATACAAAAGAATTTCACCCTGAAGTAATATTGTAATTGTACGATTTATAATTATGGGAGAATTAATCGAAAGACGATTTTTTAAATGATTTTATGAAACCACTACTCATAAAGCCATTGTTCATCGATTCTTGAGTAATAGGATATATCTGATTCGCTAAAATGAATCGCCATTTCTCGTTTTGCAGATTCAGTGGAATCCGAGGCATGGATAATGTTTCGGCCCATCTCAAGACCAAAATCCCCACGAATTGATCCTACAGCAGCTTCCTGTGGGTTCGTAGCCCCGACCATTGCTCTAATAACTGCAACCGCCCCCTTCCCCTCAACTACCATGGAGACGGACGGACCGCTGGTTATAAAGTCGAGAAGGGAATGGAAAAAGGGTTTACCTTCATGTTCAGCATAATGATTGGTAGCGATTTCATCAGTAATTGTATACATCTTCAATGCAATTATTTTGAAACCGCGTTTCTCGATCCGGGAGATTATTTCTCCCACAAGTCCTCTTTGAACACCATCCGGTTTGACCATAACATAAGTATGCTGCATGTGTAAACCCTCAAAAAAAAAAAAATTATTTTGCCTTTAGTTTATGGTATTCATTGGTCCATTTGACTCGTCTGGGAATCCTGCCGAGTGCCATATTATTCTGGCATTTACTTGAGCAAAAATATTGGGTGGTGCCATCTTTTTTTACATACATCTTACCGGTACCAACACTAATATCATTTCCGCAGAATGAACATTTACGCATTTCCATCTTTATCACCGCGTCAGTTTCTTTGCTTCTCTTGAAGTTTCAAGGAGCATTAAAATGTCGCCTACTCTGATCGGTCCCACACAATTTCGAGTTATTATCCTGCCTTTGTCCCTGCCTTCAAGTATCCGGCATTGCACCTGAAGGGCTTCACCATGCATACCTGTATTGCCCACAATCTCGATGATCTCGGCTGGATAACCTTCAAATTCTTCTGCCATAATAATTCCTACTTCAATGCCTGGATCTTATTTGCCACGTCATCTACCAGGTCTTTTGCTTTACCTGTTTCAAGAATCACTGCTGCGCCGCATCCAACTTTAAGACCGCAAGCTGCGCCCAGTTCTTCCTGTTTCTTCACATAGATGTATGGAATGTTCTTCTCTTCACATAATAATGGAAGATGGGCCACGATCTCTGGTGGATTGATATCTTCACTAATATAAACCAGCTTGGCAGTGCTTCTTTCGACTGCTTTTGTAGCTTCGTTAGTTCCTTTACGTACTTTGCCTGTATCTCTTGCCAGTTCTAGCGCTTCCAAAGAACTGTTTTCAAGATCAGTAGGAACTTCAAATTTTACATATATTGCTTGTGCCATATTAACTCTCCTTCCGGACAGTAATGTCCGTCATTATTCATCGGTTTCTATGTTAAATGAATATAATAAATCTGAATCAGATTTTCATAATTGATTCGACCACCCTACTATTCCACAATAGGTAATATACCTATCGCCAAAGAGCGTTTATCTCACATCGATATACTACCCAATTTTCATCTTTTCTTTAATATAAAACCAGCTGCAGCAATTGATAATATTATAATTATTACCAAAATCCAGAGTATGACATTTCCTTCATGATTTTGACTTTCAATTTGCCGAACCTGTTTGTTTGAAGGTGCAGAATTATTTTCAATAATTGCAGGAGCAGGTATTGGAACCTGTTTGACTAGAAGAGTTGGTTTCGATTTTCCAGTTATTGCGAATGGTGAAAAACCTGGTGTTGGACTATTATAATAAAAATTTATTTCGTCCTGATTGACCCTGGTTGTGGGTAATGGGTTCCATGTGTTGTTGTTGTATCTATATAGCTTGATGCTTCCCTCATCAATATTGTTGGATTTTATCCATTCAATAGGAACTTTGAAAGATATTGAGGCATTTGCTATTGTTTGTTCATTAGCCCAATCAAATAGACCTACCCAGATATTTACATTTTTATAAACATTCAGGGGAGCAGGAGTGTTTACCTGGGTGGATGTACTTTTCAAAACTTCAATTGTGGACTTAATCCAACCAACACTTGTTTTTGAAGTAAAATTTACATATAAGATAGAAATATCTTCAAAGGAATAACTTACATGGTCTCCAAGGAATATATTTATACGCTCTGATTTTTCAACAAGTATATTATTACGTTCCTCACCAGAAGATCCTCCACCACCCCCTCCGCCACTGCTCCCGGCAGAGGGTTTTGAATCATCTATTGTGAAATGATAAGTTTTGGTACTGCTATTATTTTTTGTGTCATTTGCCCATATTGTAAGGTTATAAGCCCCTTCATTCCAGCCAGTGGTATCAATTTCAAAAGGCGATAGAAGGGCCATGTTCGTACCATTATAATTATATGTACCATTTGCCAAAAAAACATCCGAGATTGTGAGATCGATTATAGTACCAGACCGGATAAATGAATTGTTGGCAGGTGAGACAAGATTAATTCGCGGTGCCAGAGAATCGATACTTATGTTACCATCAGCTTCTGAACTGATTGTGTTACCAGCTTCGTCACTTAGATAGCATGTAAGAACCTTGTCTTTGATTTCTAATCCGGCCGGTATAGTATAATTGGTTGAAAAGTAACCAGAAGATATTTTATCCAGGGATTGGTTTATACTTGTGTCTTCAATTGTGAAATACGATTCATTCCCACCAATTTCTGTTAAATTGACCCACAATACATCATCGGAATTAAGGATTCCAGTACCGTTATGCATAACAGATATGATTATCAGTGGAGTATTATCGATACTCAAATTGAACGATGAATGATTCACATTTCCTGCCTTATCATATGACCAGACATGTACTGTAGTTAATCCCTCAGGCCAGTTTGATATATCAATATCATAAGGATAGAATAAGGATACGTTGGTTCCATTGTAATTATATATTACATTGTTGATGCCTGATACCACATCTTCAATTGAAAGGTTGATAATTATATTTGACTTATTTAGTGGAGTATTTAATATAATAGTAGGTGGAGTTTTATCTACTGTAAAGACTTCACTTGTTTGATTATTCCAGTAGTTTTTGCTGTGTTGGGCTTGAAATGTGACATTATGTTCCCCATCCTGCAATGTAGTTATATTTATAAGTCCGGTAACATTTTCAATAGTAGAATTGAAACTTCCGTCCTTTGCACTCATGGCTGATACGTTTGCCATATCATCATCAATATAAAATCCAGCATATGAAATGTTATGAATGTAATGTGATATTGTCGCATTTATTGTAGAATTAATATTGGTGGTATTAGGGTAAATTGTGATATTTGATATCAGGGGTAGAGGTGCCATTATAGCTTCCAGGACATCGATCCTGCCAGAACCATAATAATTATCTTTTCCGGAAGTCCCCAGATCCACAGCAGTATATTCCAGCAGCTGTTTTACTTCCAGAGGGGACATATCAGGATATGCCTGAAGTATCAGTGCAGCAGCACCTGATACGTGTGGAGTGGCCATGGATGTGCCGCTCTTATTTATATATCCACCCAACCAGGACGTTGATAAAATTTTCAAACCGGGAGCCACTACATCAGGTTTGATGTATGTCTCGGAAGATAAATTAACCGGCCCAATGCTGCTGAATGATGCATTGTTATCATTGCTATCTGTTGCACCCACAGTGGTTGCATTTATCTCATCTCCAGGACACATAATAGTCGAAGAACCATTTCTTCCATCATTACCTGCTGCTATCACAGGTAAAACCCCGGCAGCTATTGTATTATTAACCATTGCTGTCATTGAAGATTCATGCGGACCGCCAAATGATAAAGAGACTACATCAGCACCGTTGGCAACTGACCATCCCACACCCTCAATAATATCACTGTAATTTCCGTCCCCGTCCGAATCGAGCACTTTTGCAGCAAATAGATTTGCACCCGGTGCAACTCCTGTTTTATAACCTTCAACACCTGTTCCAGATACCGTACCTGCCACATGGGTGCCGTGTCCTTCATCGTCCATGGGATCTTGATCATTATTGACAAAATCATACCCTAACTTATAATTAGCTTGAAGGTCTGGATGTGAATAGTTTATTCCCGTATCAATAATTGAAACATTAATGCCGGTTCCGTTAAATCCCATATCCCAGACATCTGTGGCGTTGATCTTTTCCACTCCCCATACTGGAGTACCGGAAAGAATACCTGCTTCACCCTGGATGGAAGGCTCCTCAACCAGATGCACCACAAAATCAGGTATAATCTCAGCCACATCCTCCCGTCGGGATAGTTCTTCGATAACTTCCGGAGTTGCCTCAAGTACTATGGCATTCACGAGCCACAACGTACGTACTTGTTTTACCTTGCCGTTTTTTTTCTTATCTTCAAGTGAATCTAAAATTCTGCTCTGGCTGTCGTGTACCTGCATCTTCATAGATTGAACTACTTCTTTGTGGTCCTGTTTTTTGTCCAAAAAACTTTGTGTTGATTGAAATTGAGGCGGATTATATTGTTCATTTAGCATAACGATAACCCGGATTTTTTCTTCAGTATGGTTGAATGAAAGGTCTGTCATGTGACCCATCAGGTCAGGATGGATCTTATTTTGACCATTAGCAGCATCTGACACTACTATTGGAACTAGAATTATCACAATAATAGTTAATAATAAGATTTTAATAATGCTCAAATATAACTTGCCTTTGAAAGTCATTTTTAATCATAATTTTCCTAAATGTTTTTTAACTGAAAGATTTCTTAATTAATTAAACTAATTACAGTAAACATTATATTAAGACAGCTCTTTATCTATTTTTCAATATCCTCGTTTATGACATCCTGGAACTGACCTGTGATCACAACTTTCAGGATATCACCTTCAATTGTTAAATTGTATTGGGAAAAACCTCTTGCAAGTCCGGTCCCTGCAAGTTGTTTGATATGTGATGAAGTCTCAGTAGTTGGATTCTGATAAATAGTGGTTCTGGTAAAGTTCCCATCCTGATTTATATTAATGCCCAGATAATATTTGTCTGCAAAATCCACCTGAGAGCTTACTACCTGGAATTCCGAATAATCATCTGAATAGTTCAATAATGTGCCAAAGGTATCGTATGCAGTTATTTGGTTACCTGCACTTTCAATAATTGAAAGAATCGATTCAGCATTATCTCTTGAGGGAGCGTATAGGGTTGGTTCTCCCATAATATTTGTCCCACCATTGCTCCTTATTAAGACCTGGTGCCTCGCACCATAAGAAGTAATCGCAGCATTAAAACTGAAATAAACCCTTTTTGGAGTCATTGTACTTAATAATAAGAAATTGTTGTCAGGTAATTCAGCAAAATACATCTGTCTTGTGAATGTTTTTTGTGCTGGATTTGTGGGTGATTGATAGAGACTATCCACTTCACTCTTACTTATCAGTCCTACAGTAGTTATGTTAGGATTTATATACTCATTCCATAGCTGGGCCGTGGTTGAATTCATATATTCCACATCAATATATTGGGCTGAATAGGTATCAGGTGGGGACATTTGAAGTGCATCAGCAATTGAATTAAAACTATGATCTATTAGTTCCCCTCCCACATTGAAATTATCATTTTGTATATCGCTGTAATCATTGTTCTGCACATCTTGACTGGGGTTTGAACTGTTACCATTAAAGAAGTATGGGAATATTGAAAGTAACATTATTAGTGCCAGGAATGCAGCCACTATCTTGGCGCCTGTTTTTTGTTCCATCTGATATCTGACCTCTAGTGATTGTACATTAATTCACAGACATATATTATATTTGTTTTGTTTGTAATAATGTTTAAATATGATGTATGCATCTATACACCATTGTATAATATTGTACATTGAAGGAGTTATATTAATGCAGGAATTTATTGCTAAATTAACATCGGGAGAAAATCTGACTTCAGATGAGGCCGAATCAGCAATCAACAAGATATTCAGTGATGCTACAGATGCCCAGATAGGTGCTTTTCTTACTGCTCTGAAAATGAAAGGTGAAACCGCGGAAGAGATCGCGGGAATGGCCAGGGGAATGAAAAAAGCTGCAAATACTATTAACCCCAGGGTCACTGGTACCCTGGTTGATACCTGCGGCACTGGTGGTGACTCGTCCCACACCATCAATGTCAGCACAGCTTCAGCAATCATAACAGCCGCTGCAGGAGTACCTGTAGCAAAGCATGGAAACTATTCAATTACATCAAAATCAGGCAGTGCAGATGTATTAAAAGAACTGGGATTAAGCATTGACCTGCCGCCTGAAAAGGTATCTGAATCAATAGAAAAAGCAGGCATCGGATTCATGCTAGCTCCTGTGTTCCATCCTTCTATGAAGCGGGTAGCAGGACCCAGGAAGGAACTGGGTGTGCGTACTGTATTTAATATCCTGGGGCCTTTGACAAATCCTGCCAATGCGAAGTCCCAGGTGATAGGAGTATTTGATGAATCGCTATGCAATACCATGGCCAGAGTGTTGAACATCCTTGGAACCACAAGGGCTTTTGTGGTACACGGCAGCGGTCTTGATGAGATATCCAACCTGGGTCCAACTTTCGTGGCAGAACTGAAAAACGGCAGTGTGGAAACATATTCATTGACACCTGAAGAACTGGGATTCAAGAGGGCATCAATCTCAGATATTCGGGGTGGTACTCCCCAGGAGAACGCTGCGGATATCGTAGAGATATTAAAAGGCAAAAAAGGAGCCAAACGTGACATTGTTGTTATGAACTCTGCTGCAGCAATCCTGGTCGGCGGACAAGCCTCAGACCTGAAAGACGGCGTGGAACTGGCACAGCAGACCATTGATGACAAAGCGGCATTGAGTAAACTTGAGAGTTTTGTGGAAGTGGCAGGCGATCCTGCACAGTTGAAAAAATATATATCTTAAGTGTTTCAGGAGTTTTGTTAGATCAAATGTGTTCAGAGACAGCCTTTAATGCCCCTTACAGTTCATTTGTCAGGGTCAAGATCTGCGGGATGAGGGATAAAGATTCGGTTTCAATGGCAGTAAAGCACGGAGCTGATGCTGTAGGTTTCATAACCGAAGTACCTGTAAACACCCATCGCAAGATCGATAGGGAGACGGCAAGGGAACTGGCAGCCTCTGTACCACCTTTTGTGACCTCAATAATGGTATTCATGCCCGATGACCTGAAAAACGCTCTTGAATTGATCGATTTCGTGAAACCGGATGCAGTACAGGTGCACAGTGCCATGAGCATTGATGAGCTCGTATCATTAAAAGCACAAAGCAGGGTAAAGATCATTAAGACAATCAACATCATTGATGAAACATCAGTCCGGGACACCCTTGATTACATAACTGCATTGAAGAACATTGTTGATGCCGTTCTTCTGGATTCCAGTGTGGGTGGAAAAAGTGGTGGAACAGGTGTCGTCCATGACTGGACCAAGAGCAGGGATATTACGGTACAATCACCATTACCTGTGATATTAGCAGGGGGTTTACATTCCGGGAATGTAGCAGATGCGATCAGCACAGTCAGACCATTTGGTGTTGACACAGTATCCGGAGTGGAGACTGATCGCAAGATCGATGACGAAAAAGTAAAGATGTTTATGAAAAACGCCAGAGGACAGTGAAATGAAAATACAGCTTGACTTGACAAAAGCCGAATTCTGTGACCTGGCAGGAAGCAAAAGACCTGCTATTATCCAGGTCAGTGGAAAGACCAGGGTCGATTGCACCCCATTCCAGTTGTACAATGTTATGAAAGAAGAAAATAACAGTGCATGCAGGTATTCATATTTACTTGAATCTATGGAAAAAGAACAACGCCATGCACGCTTCTCGTTCGTTGGCTATAATCCGGATGCTGTTGTAACAGTAAAGGACAGGATTGTCTCCCTGCAGTATCCATTTTCTTCACCCATGGTCAAACATGTGTCAAACAACCTGGCCGAAGTCTGCGATATCAGGGAGAATGATAAACAGCTGTTAGGAGATATCAAACCTAGGTTTGATACCCTTGATGCTATCAGAGCTGCTTTTCCTGCGAATGGGGTGGATTTATTGAACAGCACAGGCTTTGACAGGCAGACATTTCTTGGCGGTGCCATCGGATTTAATTCTTATGACCTGGTGTATGACTGCTGGTTGGATCGGGAGGCGGCACACAAATCAGAATTTCCTGATGCCCAGTTCGCACTGGTCAGCCAGACCGTGATCTTTGATCATCTCACAGGTTTTATCCATGTGGTACTGACTCCATTTATGTCAGAAGCCGATGATCCAGACAAAATTTATGAAATGGTCCAACTACAAGCCTATGACCTTCTGTCTCTTATAGATAAGGCAGAAGGGGTCAAGCTTGCAGTAAACCAGTATTCCGTTATCCTGAACCCTATATGTACTATGGATAAACAGGACTACGAAGATGCGGTGAAGATAGGACGTAAGCACATCATTGACGGGGATATATTCCAGGTAGTGTTATCCCGCAGGTATGAACAGGAGATTGACCTGACCCCAGCCGAACTCTACGGCATACTGCGCGAGGTGAATCCCAGTCCATATATGTACCTGTTCGAGTTCGACGGTACCGCTATTATCGGTGCAAGTCCTGAGACTTTGATAACGGTCCATAACAGGAAAGTCATCACAAATCCCATTGCAGGAACATGTCCCAGGGGTTCCACAACAGAAGAGGACAAGCAGTTAGCCAGTGAGATGCTCAATGATAAGAAGGAGCGGGCCGAGCACGTGATGCTGGTTGACCTGGGCCGAAACGATGTGAGAATGGTAAGCGGACCAGGCACAGTGAAGGTGGAGGATTATATGAGCGTGCTCAAGTATTCCCATGTACAGCATATCGAGAGTACGGTTACAGGACTGCTGCGGGACGAGTGCGACCAGTTCGATGCGACCCGTGCCATATTCCCGGCAGGTACCCTGAGCGGGGCACCCAAGATACGGGCCATGGAGATCATAGACGATCTGGAGACCGCTGCCAGGGGATTATACGGCGGAGGCGTGGGTTATTATTCCATTAACGGGGACTCCGATTTTGCCATAGTGATAAGGACAGTGATCATGAAAGACAGAAAGGCTTATATTCAGGCCGGGGCAGGTATTGTGGCCGATTCTGACCCCACCTACGAGTATAATGAGACCGAACGCAAAATGGCTGCCATGTTCAAAGCGCTGGAGGGAGCATGAAGGTACTGTTCGTGAATAACAAGGATTCCTTTGTCTGGAATCTGGTGGATTATGTATCCATGTTCGACCCCGATACACTTGTAGTTCCAAACACAATCAGTCTTGAAGAAGTACGTGCCATAAACCCTGATGCCATAGTAATATCTCCCGGACCGGGAAATCCCCACAATCCTGCAGATATTGGTAACTGTATCGAGATCATCAGGACATTCGGACCAAAAACACCATTACTTGGTGTATGCCTGGGTCATCAGGCCATCGCAGTAGCTTTTGGCGGTAAGGTAATCCATTCCATATCTGGACCAATACATGGCAAGACATCAGAGATTACCCATTCGGGAACAGGGATCTATGAGGGATTGCCGCCTGTGATTACTGGAGGAAGGTATCATTCCCTGGCAGTGGATGAGAGTAGCCTTCCTGATGAATTGGAGGTTACTGCAAAAAACCAGGACGGGATCATTATGGGTATCAGGCACAAGAAATATTCTGTGGAAGGAATGCAGTTCCATCCAGAGTCTGTGCTAACACCCGAGGGTTTGAAGATTATTGAGAACTTTTTGAAATTGGCAAAAGGGTATAATAAGAAGTAAGATCATACTTTAATGAAATGTTTGGGTGAGTGTGGAAAATTAGAAATACTCCATGTAAACTATAGTTACATGGGGAAATATGCCAAAACTCATTATCATATACGGAACTGGTTCGCATAATACAGAATTTATAGCCAAAGCGATTGAAGAAGGTGTAAAACGTGAAGGGGTAGATGCCGAATTGAAAAATGTTAATGATGCAAACAAGCATGATCTGTTAGATGCCGATGCAGTAGCCATCGGGTCCCCAAATTATAAAAATGCTATGATGCCTACTGTCAGGAATTTTTTAAATGAGCTTAATGATGTTGATCTGAGTGGTAAGGTAGGTCTTGCCTTCGGATCATATGGTTGGGGTATGGAGGCAATTGACGCGATTCATAATAAATTATCGTTATACGGTTTAGAACTGATACAGGATTTCGGGGTAAAGAGGAGGCCGGGCGAGGAGCAGCTGGAAGAGTGCAGGAGAGTAGGTTCCCAGCTTGCATGCAGAATCAAGAACAAAGCATTAATGTATCCTGACATCCATAATAATATAAAGAAAGAGTGATGGGGACATGCCTTCGAGAATAAAAGTTGCTAATCCAAATAGATGTATCGGTTGCTACAGCTGTATGCTTGCGTGCAGCCGTACCAATGCCGATTCGGTATCGTTGATTGATAGTGCCATTGATATCAGGACCTCAGGCGGGATAGAGAGCGGCCTCCAAATAATCGTTTGCCGCTCATGCATTGACCCACCCTGTGCCAGGGCCTGTCCAACAGGTGCTTTAACGCCTCGAAATGGTGGCGGTGTAGTGCTTAAAAATGAACTATGTGATTCATGCAAAGTTTGTGCCGATGCCTGTCTACCCCGGGCCATTCATTTTGACAGGGAAGATATGCCTGTAATCTGCATTCATTGCGGAACATGTGCAAGATTTTGCAGTCATGATGTACTTGAAATGATAAAGACCGAGGTGCTATAAACATGTGGTCTAATGTATTATATATAGACCTGGAAACAGGTGAACATAAAATTCGAGATCGTTCAGACCTGTTTGACAAATATATCGGCGGTACAGGTGTAGCAACCCAGTTGCTATTGGAAGAATGCCCGCCCCACACAGATCCACTCTCACCCGAAGCACCGATCATATTCAGTATAGGACCGTTGACCCCTATATTTCCCTGTGTATCAAAGGCTGTGGCAATGTTCAAATCACCCCAGACAGGAGAACTGGGTGAATCGTATGCAGGCGGGAGGTTGGCAATGGCAATGCGATTCGCAGGTTACGATAGTATTGTGATTAAAGGCCGGGCTCCAAAACCCTCATATCTGTCAATACATGATGAAGAAGTGAAATGCAAAGATGCTACCAGTATCTGGAATGTATCATCCATTGAGGTAATAGGCAAAATACTGAGGGATGTGGAACCTGGTAAGGGCAGGCGCAGTATAATGCGTATTGGCGAAGCCGGAGTAAAAGGGGTAAGCTATGCCAATGTGAATGTGGATACCTACCGTCATTTCGGCAGACTGGGCCTGGGGGCAGTGTTCGGCAGCAAGAATTTAAAGGCCATTGTAATCTCAGGGACCGAAGAGGTTGAGATACCTGACATGGACGCTTATAAAAACATGTATAAGAAACTCTATGAAGCAGTAGTAGACACCGAGGTCATGAACAAATACCATGACCTGGGGACAGCAGCCAATATCAATGTGTTAAACCAGCTAAAAGGACTGCCCACCAAGAATCTTAAACAATCCAGCTTTGAGAATGCAGAGAGCCTTTCAGGTGAATACTTTGCAGATAATCTGCTGCTTCGCAAGATCGCTTGCAGTAACTGTCCCATCGGCTGCATCCATATTGCCATGCTCAAGACCCCATTTCACAAAGGCCATGAGTTCGAGGTGAACCATATCAGTTATGACTACGAACTCATCTATTCACTGGGCACAAACCTGGGTATTACCCTGGCTGAGGATGTGCTTCGCCTGATTGACAGGTGTGAACGCTATGGTTTGGATGTGATGAGCACGGGAGGTGTGCTGGCGTGGGCTACCGAGGCCTATGAGCGGGACCTGATCACCCCGCCTGATACCCTGGGGATCGCACTGAGGTGGGGAGACACTGATAATTACCTGAAGATCATTGACAGGATAGTTAAAATGCCTAATAAGTTCTATGAGACTCTGGCAAAGGGGACTGCAGCCGCATCTGCAGAATACGGTGGCGAGGATTTTGCTATAAATCTGGGACGGCTTGAGATAGCGGGTTATCACACAGGTCCTGCTTCTATAGTGGGGCAGTTGGTCGGCGTTCGTCATTCCCACCTGGACAATGGGGGATACAGCATAGACCAGAAAGCTGCAAGCCAGCAGTTGACAGAGGAACAGATGGTGGACAAACTCATCTACGAGGACTACGGGCGAAATATTAATAATAGTCTTATTGCCTGTCTTTTTGCCAGGGGTGTGTACAGCGAGGATAACATCGTTGATGCCCTGGCAAGTGTTGGGATCAATAAAACCAAAGACGAATTGGCAACAATTGGCAGGGAGATTTTTTTGGCTAAATACCGGTTCAAGAAACAGGAAGGATTTGACCTTGGCGATGTAAAGGTGCCGGCACGGTTCTTTGAAACAGTATCTCAGATGGGGAATATAAAAAAGGAGACCATCGCAAATATGATTCAGCTTTATCGAGAAAAGACCGGTGTATAAGCAGATATTCGGTAAATAATAAGCGGGTAAATTCAGATGGATTTTGTACAGGAGAATGTAACAACCATTCATGACTTCAGGATTGATGAAAATTTAATCATTTCATCACTGCAGGATATTGCATCCGAGCGTCCTATGACCTTATTGATACCTATGCTCTATGAAGAGATATTCGGTGACAGTCTTGGGAATATAATTGATCATCTTAATGAATCTCCTTATCTTTACAGGGTTATTATTGCCCTGGCTGCAGATGACGAACACAAGTACAAAAAAGTAAAGGATTATTTTTCCAGTCTTATAATTCCGCATCTGATTATCTGGTGTAACGGACCTTCAGTAACACAGGTGATCGAAGAGCTTAGAGAGAATGGACTTGACATCACAGACTTTTGTGGTAAGGGGAAAGATGCCTGGATCGCACTTGGGGTTGCAAGCCTGGACAGCTATGCAATAGCAATGCATGATGCTGATATTGTTTCATATACCAAACTCCTACCTGCGAAACTGTTTTATCCCATTGTAGAACCTGATCTGGACTTCTTCTTCAATAAAGGCTATTATGCCAGGATCGACATGGAGAAACTGATAATGTACGGCCGGGTATACAGGCTGTTATTAAATCCACTACTGCATTCACTCCTTGAAAAGTTACATTACGAATCCAATTTCCTGAAATATTTATGTGCTTTCAAATATCCGCTCTCAGGAGAATTCGGTATAACCTCCAACCTGGCTATGAATATTCGCATCCCGGGCGACTGGGGAGTAGAGATCGGACTGTTATCAGAGGTATACAAGAATACAGCACTAAAGAAGATCTCACAGATCGATCTGGAATTCTATGAACATAAACATAGATTGATCAGTGTTGATGGTGATGACAGTATTTCAAAGATGGTCAAAGATATTACCAAGACAATACTAAGGAATCTGGTGGAAGTGGATGGAGTAGATATAAATGAAGCAATTATGCAGAGTGTGGATGTTCTATATAAACGTACAGCCCAGAACCGCATACGCCAGTACCATGCTGATGCAATGTGCAATGGCCTGAACTATAACAGGCATATAGAAGAATGTATGGTCGAGCAATTCTCGAAAATTGTCCTATCTTCAGGAAGGGAATATATTGAAAATTCCAGCGGATTGCTGCTGCCTGACTGGAAAAGGGCCATTTCAGCCATGTCAGATGTTCGGGAACGGATAAAAGATGCTGCACTGAATGATTTTAATACTTATAAATAATATCGAGGTTTTTGATTAACCTATCTTTTTAGTGGCCTGCATATAAAGGGTTTATATAAGGAATTGAAATATCCTACCACGCCCCAGCCGTGCCACCCCGCAATGAATTGCGGGGCATCCGAGGAGCTTGGAGGTCGTGCGGTGGCGTCAGCGCGGACAGATGTGGGATGCGAAGGCACGTGTTCGCATGATACGGTGCGAACTTCGATCATCGACTCCAGTATTTGCGAAACCGCAAAAGCCCGTGCTAGGTGAAGTGCGTCTTTACCTTTTGTGTTATCAAATGTCCAAACTTCCTATGCAATAGTTCAAGTTGCTCTTTTTCTGATAGCGGAGCTAGTTTCAGTTCTGCCGCTCTTTGCAACTGACGCTTCATCTTCACAGCATCAAATTTCTTATACTTCATTAAGCACCTCCCTTGGACTTCTAATTTCAAGAATCGGATATCCTAACTTAAGATTCACTGAATTTAACAGGTGAATACGGTTTATATTTACAATATGCTTATAATTCCAACTTACCAGAACATCCACTCGTTCCACGGTCGCAATTGCTATATGCCATGCATCTGAAAGGCTGTTTTCTGTTACAACACCGTCATCAAGGTAAGCATTGGCAATTGTAGTAGACTCCTCATCAAGCGAAACGTATTCAATGTGGTCACTTGGAATTCGCTTAAGTACATTCTTAACCTCTTCAGGCGCTCCCTCAAGTTCGAACAGTACCACATCTGAAATAATCGGCATTTTCTTCCCCGAGATGAATTCATCAAACAGTTGCACAGAGTATTCATCGAATTCCTCATCGAAACAGCCTCCTATCACAGAAGTGTCGACATAAATGCGTGGTCTGAACATATTTTACATGCCTCTGGAGATATTTGCTAATTCCATAATCTTTTTATTAGATTATCATCTATTTAGAAACTGAAAAAAGTTCTTTAGCTTTAACTTTAAATTCATCAATGAAAATCGGAAGAGAATCAAAATTTATTATTTCTTCAACGTTATACATATGTTTTATTCCATATCTTGAAAAGTAAAATCCAATCTCATTTATGTTGGCTATATCAATCGTTTCTTCTCCAATTCCTCCGATTTTTCCAAGTACGTAATATCCTATAATTTGATTGAACATTTCTTTACTTATCTCTAATTTTTCAGTTGTTTTTATATCAATCATTTGATTATCAATAACAACATCCGCATCTGCACCT
>JACUTQ010000032.1 GCA_014859725.1 Methanosarcinales archaeon
TAGCACGATGGCAATTTATGATGTAACTTCTTGTCACAACGGCTCAAGCCTTTCAAAACCCTTTATGTATCGGGCAACAGTTAACAATTCAATGGCTTTATTGTTTTGAGACTACATTATTCATGCAAATGCAAATGAACAATTATTCATTTCAACTCCAGAACGATCTTTTGCATTTGACTGAGCTAGGTTATTTAGAAAAAATCAATATTAAAAATAAATTTGTTTTTAGATTGTCAAAAACAGATTATAGTCGATAAAAAATTGTAAATTATCTACCAATTTGGTAGGTTTTGGTAGATTGTTGGTAGTTTCTATTAGCGCAAAGATTTGGTTTAGCCTCACGATTAGCCGATATATCTAAGATCATCATCAGGACCAATTTCTCTTGGCTTTTGCATTTGTTCAATTTCAATGATCTTGGCCATTATGCGTTCCATTTCTTTTGCTCTTTCTTCAAGTGCCTGGGTATCCATCTCGATATCCAGTATCTTGCATAACACAGATAATACAGCCTGTGCGCTTTTTGGATCCACCAGATAACCTGAAGTAGTACCCATAAGACAAGCTGCGTCGATATTTCGTTGTTTACCCATACCCAACAACAAACCTGAAATGCCAATGATGCCTCCGGCAGGTTCATTGTCTATAAAATGGACACCGTATTCTTTCAATTCCTCGACCAAATCAACATTATTTACAGAACCCAATACTTCCTCTTCCTCATTAAGCTGGCCTGTGCCATATCCACCCAATGTATAAATACGTTTTACATTGTATTCTTCAGCTATATCCAGAATAATATCTGTAATTTCATAATGTCCTTCATTGGTAACACTTTGATGATCGCCTACAACGAGCACCAAATCCTGACCAGAATCTGACCTGTGAGCATAAATCTCATTTTTTGCAAGTTCAACTGTGAAATCTTCTTTAACAAGCACCTGGGGTGGAAAATGGGGTGAAAATATCTCAACGATCTTTTCAGTTTCCAATTCTCCAACCATATGTTCTGCCACAAGTTTGCCCACATGACCCACTCCCGGGAGTCCTTCAATTAAAATCGGGTCTTTAAGTTCAACTTTTTTGAAAATGTTAACAATAGTCTCTTTCATATATATCAGACCTTTTTTAATTGTTCTTTTAATAATCGCCTGTATTTACCATATCTATCTTCCATTGAAAAACGTGCTGGTCTTGGATTAATTATTTTATTTTGGCAATAAGAACACTTGTCTTTTAAGGTATAGGTATTGCATTCAGCACATTTATTAATATGTTGCCCCATAAAACGCCTCAGGCTTTTGCTTCATTATGCCTGTGGAAAGTCCCCGTACCTTTAGCTTTTTGGACAATGTTAATAGCCGTTTCAGCTGAAGATTTAAGTACGCTCTCTGCTTTTTTATAATCCGGAGCTGTCACATGTATCCTGTATCTGGGAGCTCCTACATATGCCACTTCTACATTTACATCATCATCAACCTTGACCTTGGATGCTGCTATTAAGGATTTATTTATTACATCCACGCCATCAGGAAGTGGACATATGAGATTCATATATCCTGATATCTCCACGTAAGGGATCTTAATATTCTCGGATCCTACTCTGCTGATCGCTTCAGCGTGGTTTTCATCAACACCTACTTCGATCAGGCTATCCGGTCCATTGCGCATCCCCTCTTCAAAAGCATCGAAGACATTATCAAATGCCTCATATAACAGGTCAATCAGCTTTTCCAGTTGTTCAGGCTCTGTATTCGTAATCTCTGCCACATACGAAATCCATTTTTCGGCCTTTTGCTCATTTTTCCAGGATTGAATTTTTTCCCGGCGCTGATGTTCATTGACGTCTTTAAATGAAAGGTCGATGTGTTGTTTATCAGGCTCTACATTCAAGACCTTGCAGACTATTTTCTGCCCTTCCCTGACATGGTCCCTTATGTATTTGACCCACCCGGTAGCCACTTCTGAGATATGGATCAGGCCTTCTTTATTACCGTATTCGTCAAGTTGGGTGAATGCACCAAAGTCTTTGACCTGCACAACTGTACAAACTACCAGATCGTCTAGTTCAGGCCAGCCTTTACGTTCCATATTCTCTCCATTTTCTTTTATTCAAGTACTTCCAATATCTGGGTTTTGATAATAGCCTTTCCACCAGATGGTTCTGCTAATGTACGTCCGCAGACATTGCATCCAGCAATGCTGCTGGCGCTGCCAAATATCACCTGTTCATTATCGCAGTCATTGCATTTGACTTTGAGGAATCTGCTTTTTGGTTCTTGAAGCATTTAATTTCACTCCTTAAATTCGAATTTGCCTGCTCTGAAGCACTTCTTCTGATATGCTTTTTTACATGCAATACATCGGTATCTCAATGCAACTTTCTTGGTAGGTTTGTCGCCGCCCGGTACCTTTGAGAATTTGCCTGAGTTTCCTATACCTGTTTGTCTCTTTCTCTGTCGCGTGATCCTGGTCATAGACGAAGCTTTTCCTTTCTTGACCCTTTCTACTATATGTTCTGTATGGGTCTTGCAGAAAGGACAGTGTGTCCTGAACTTATTCGGCATCTTCATATGAGTTTCATCCTTATTTGTGATATTGAATTGATATAATAATCAAGTACTTTTAATCTCAATAGCCATTTTACGTTTCAGTAAAGCTTTGGCATTCACTTTTGGTAAAACAGCCACGTCTTGAGCATTGAAAGCATAATTACGTCCGTCGCTGCCGGCGAACATTGATATATCCTTCAGTATTCGCACAACAATGTATTCTTTATTTAAATCCTTTTTCCCAGAATCGGCAGTTTCTGTTACAAGTGTTTCAATCGTTGTAGATATATCTTTATGAGTATCTTCAGTTAAATAAGTGTCAGTTGAAATGACTTTAGCGGCTTCCACTTCATTATCTACAATATCACTTTCAATTTCTTCTGGAACATCAAGCTCCTGTTCAACATCCTGGATATTTGGAATTTCAGGATCATTTTCACCATCATTCCCAAGAATCGGTTCTATAGTGTTTTTCTTTGCATGTAAGATTGTGTTCAGCATCTGGTGGTATATATCCCGCTCTTCAGGGGTCATATAATCAATATCGTGATTTATATTGGCAGGGTTTTTTGAAAACGCCTTGCCAGAGGCCATTTTAATAATCTTGCGAGTCCTTTTGTTGAATATTTTTTCAACAGCAGACAAAGCGTTTTTAAGTTCATATTGTAACATTACGGCCTCTTCTGAATGCCGCCTTGAGATTTTTCGTTCGACATCTTCAAGTTCTTTAATATAATCATTAACCTGGCTGTAAAAATCCGGTGATATCCTTGAAATGGTGGATTTTTTTTCTTCCTCCTGAACGCGGACAAGGTCTTCGTATTTCACACCATGACCTCCATATATTCAGCTCCGCCCCTGCACATCAGATATATAGCGGCATATTCAGGCAGGATGTTTTTTCCCTCATCCAGTTCAAATCTATCATCCATCATTTCAATTGTAGTATGTTTTGTTACATTTATCTTTATCTCATTATTTCCAAACACCACGGCATCAATGAGTGGATCAAAATCATATAATTGGTCCACAGTCAATGATATCACTTTCATGCCCGATTTGCCGTGCAGGGATGAAGCTGCCCGGATGAGACGCTTTACATCGGCAGTGACTGGTTCGTCAATATGTCCTTGAATATTATGGATGATCTGCTGTATGGCAGTCTCCCAGAACTCCATATGAAGAGAACTTAGAGCATCAAAGTTACCTTTTCTTAATTGTGCAAGATGTTTGGGGTTGTTCATAGTATCTATGATTTTTTCCGCTTTTTTCTTTCCTATTTTCTTGAATTCTGTAAGTTTTTGTTCTGCATGTTCATCCCCTGCCAGCTCCTGCAAATATTTTATCAATTCCCGGTTCACTAACCGTCCCCATCCCCCCTGGGATTCGGAAGGCATTTTCAGGATTTTTGACTTCTTCTCATCCCCCTCAATAATTTCTCTTTTGAAAATATGGGATATATTTAATCCAGTCCCGCTGATATAGTCGACGATCTCCCTGCGCTGCGCACTATCAAGGGTCAATACCCCGGGATCACGAACATGGATGTGGTACCCCCGACCACCTGAAAAGGCGATGTGAAGTTCATCATCCTCAAAACCGAAATCATCGGTCAAAAAGCCGATCAATTTCAACGTCTCTTTCTTTACAGCATCCAGCATACCCTTATAAGAATCGGCTGGTTCTGGCAGGTGATCAGCATCAAGGTCAAAGATCAGATCAGCGCCCAGCCATTTCTTTTCATTCATAGTACCTGCAGCCGGGCGATCATAATACGCAGCCGAATGGTAAACATGTGCAGGGACCATGGCCTGGACATATTCCTGCATTTCCAGATCGCTTAAGAATCCCTTGTGTCTTCGCATGCCAGATTTAGGGTCGAACATTAAAAATCCCCATTCACGCTGTTTCAGGTTTGGAGGTGATTGGGGTGGGTCTTTCTTATAATGCTCCTGGAATTTTTTTTTTATAAAAATGGTTGTTGTGGGGTTCATCTTCATATTAATTTTAATTATGATTGTATGTAAAATATGATGTTCAGGCAATTAATGTTATTTGTTATACCCCGCAGCTCTGCTGCTCACCATATCTTGCAACTATGTCAAATTCATTGCCGTCTATGACCCGCTGCTCGACTTCTGTAAACTTCGGCAGTTTAGTGTGATGTAGTTCCAGTCCTCCGAAATCCCTAAACAACTCCCTCACCCTTGATTCGCTTCCTTTCCCAAGTTCTCCCCGGTATGTGGTGATCATCTCCTCGATCTTTTTATCAAACGCATCCAGCCGTTTTCCGTCTTTTATAAAAGAAAGTTCCATCTGCAGGGGATAGGCTGCAGAGAGCCACGTTTTGAGCATCGGGTCCGTGATGAAATATTCCACCCCATTTCTGGTCACAAAACCGGCCTGTTCAAGAAAACGTAAAGGGCGTGACAATGGATTTTGAACCTGGTATCTGGGTCGATGCTAATTGCGGTTAAATATTCTGGGTACCCCGGCTAATAATATCAACATAATTTGCAAAAATATACCTTTTATATCTTTTCTTACCTGTTATCTCCCGTAAAATACCAATGTTCTCAAACTTCTTTACCAGTTCATTAGCAGTCACAGTCGAGATGTTCAATTTATCAACAATCTCGGTACTGCTGATCAGTGGTCTGTCAAAAAGGAAGTCCAGTAATTTTACAGCATAAATACTTGATATGGAATTTTCATACAGTTTCAATATCAGGTCTTCCTTTAATCTTATTATCTCCCCGGCAGTATTGGCAGCTTCCAGTGAAGTTTGACTGACACCTTTTAGGAAGAACTTTATCCAATCTTCCCATGCCCCTTTGGTACGCACCTTCATCAGCAGGTCATAATATTCATTCCTGTTATTTTTAAGGTAATAACTCAAATATAACAGTGGTTTTTCCAATATCCCCTTCCAGACAAGATAGAACGAAATAAGGAGTCTCCCTATCCTCCCATTACCATCCAAAAACGGGTGTATCGTTTCAAATTGCGCATGAATTAGGGCGATCTTGACCAGGGGCGGGATGTTATCTGTACTGTGAAGAAACCTTTCAAGTCCTTCCATTGCAGGCAGGACCTTATCAGGTGGCGGCGGAACAAATGTTGCTTCATGTACCAAAGCCCCTGGTGCGCCTATATAATTCTGGAAAGCCCTGAATTCACCTGGGTCCAGGTTGGCACCTCTTGCTCCTTCAAGCAGTATTTTGTGTATCTCTTTAATAAGCTCTAAAGACACTGGATTGTCATCCAACTTTTTTATTCCATAATTTAGCGCTTTAATGTAATTTATTACTTCCTTGATCTCTTTTACATCGTCTTTGGGTGTCAGATCAGCCTCGAATTCCAGGACTCCTTCCAGTGAGGCCTGGGTTCCTTCGATCTGTGAACTTAAAAGGGCCTCTTTTTTCACATACATGGCAATAAAAAGATCAGGATTCGGCAGGACAGTGGTGATACCATCCAGTCTTGCAATATTTCTGTCAGCCTTTGATAATAGAGAATGAAGCTCGTCGTCATACTCTATTGGGGGAACAGGTGGCAGAGTGTTAGGAATAAATGCAGTATAACCGGCGGGCAGTGATTCATATGTTCCAGCTCTGTTGTTCATAAGATAACCTACCTTTACTTATCTTGAATATTTTATTTTTAAGTTAAGTAAAGTTAACTTAAATTAAGATATACCTTTCTAAGTTAAGCTGGATTAATCAAAAAGAGAAATTTCAGGGCTAACTATCTTTACTTATTTTCGATATTTGAGATTTAAGCAAAGGAATATTAACTTAAAATGGCACAAATCCCTTATAAGTATAGATATGTGATTGAAAAATGAATTAAAAATTATAAATCCCTGCAGTCACTATACCCCGTACTTGAAGGGTGCCGGGATTGTTAACGTTTTTTGGCATATAAAGGTTTTTATTTAATAATCCTTACAACAAGGGATTCAAATCCTCTGATCAAGATAACTATCTTTGACATTTGCAGAAGGCAGCAGACTTGCCAGAACTGCCAGAACAGGCCCGATAATAAGGCCGGCCCAGATAAATAAACCGGTAATACCCAAAAGAGCCATAGTTATCCTGGTTTTCCGGACGATCTTCCCTTCCAATGCCATTTTTATCATGATGATCCCTGCAATGGTTGGCAAGAGACCTAAAAGCAAGGTGATGAACACCTCTGATGTCTGAGCGGTCTGGTCAAGTGCAATAAAAATCTGCATGAAAATCATTGCACTGCTGCCAATATAGAGCAGGCCTGCCGTGTACCCGGTCCAGCCGAACAGGCCGGCCAGGGTGTTTTTCAATTGCACAAGGAAGAGGAACCTGATACCAACAACTACCAGCATGGGAGCCAGTATATAACCCAGGGACTGTCCTCCCCATTCGTGGATACTGATCACATCCAATGGTACGCGAATCCATTCTGCCAGTCCGAATTCTTCCCTGTAACCGATGGCCAGTCCGTAAGCACCCGTGCTGGATGGATCATATACTGCAATATAGTAGGTCCCGCTTTGTGTGACATTCATATCTTTCTGGACAAGATTGTATTGAGCAGACGGCGTAAATGGTTCGAAGACTGCCTGGCCAGGCTGTTCTCCCTGGATGACCATGATCCCGGCATTTTGGGGAATTTCAAGGTAGTCGGGAGGAGTTCCCTGGGACGGTATGCCCGGACCCATGATCGCCAGGGTCGGGGTGAAATTGTGCTCATAGGGAATGAATAACGAAACATGGAGTTTCTGGCCCTGTTCCATGTAAAATGTGTAGTAATGGACCTCACCACCTGCATTGAGATGGTCAAACACTGCCCAGGATTTGAGGGGGTCCTTGATAACTGTAGCATGGTCAAGCCCTTCATTGTCGCTGGCTATGATGGGGACGTGGGCCTGGATCGTACCCATAAGGCAGAATGCAATAAACCAGATAGCGGCATGTTTCATCATGGTGTCTTTTCCCCCATCTGTTGAAGTCTGCAATTTGCATGGACCTGGCAGGCCCACCAGCCCGGCTCCTTATCAGCCAGAAACAATCGTGAATCGTGATCCTTTTCCCTGGGGTCGATATAGAACCGGTACAGTTTGGCCAGGGCTGCCGGACCCAGATAGTCCGGATTTTCCCCGTCAACAGGACAGGCAGAATCGTCTTCAGCGCCCAGTGCATTACCAAGGGCCGCATTGATACCTCCCTGGGCTGCAACCGAGTGGGAACGCAGAGGATGCACCTTTGATATGACTGCAGTATTAAATCCGGACTTAACCGCTTCGATGGCAGCCCTAAGTCCTGTCAGGCCCCCGCCGATAATGATTATATCGTATTGATGGATTAATGGATCTGATATGTTGCTAACCCCCTAGCGATAATAAATATGTAGTTTATGCTTTTTATTATTTCTGCCTTCATAAATATAAAAAAATAAAGCAAAATCTGTTAAAAAAGATGTAGATTCATGATTGAGCTGTGGGGATTATCCCTGCAGGTTAAGTAGGGGTATAAACAGAAGCTATTGTCCGATACACTCTGCACTGGAGAGAAATCTCTATTCCCAGCCCATATCTGATACACTTATGTGAGAACCATCTGCTCTGCCGGATTGTTTCATTCTCAAATATCAATAGCAGACCGATCAATTGCTGATGCGCTGACCGAGATTATCAAGATAAGAACGGCAATGATCACTCCAAAGATGAGCACTTGGAGATAGAATGCGTAAATAATAATACCTATTAAAATGGGAATAGTAAATTTCAAATTCCATTCTTGGTCTAAATATTGATAAATACTGCCAGATTTTTCAATTTTTTTCTTGCCAACATAACTACGAACCAGTTCGAAGTCTAAACAATCTTAATAATGTCTCATCTCCATCTCCTGATTAAGAAGTAAAAAATTAACCACCCAAAAAGGAGCATTTCATCATGAACCTGGAAAAGAAAATCGGCATACTGATCCCAATATTAATCATATCCCTGGTACTGTTTATAGCCTTACCCAAAATATCACCCGCCATAACCGAATTACTGACCAACCAACCGGCCCAATCCTATGACCCTGCGGCCGCCTACACGGGCAACGACCTGCTCATCCTGGCGCCCAGGGTCATGTTCACCGGCGGTGAATCTGCAATCACAATAGCTGCCTCTGAGGAGGGGATGCCTGTGGCACAGAGTGTTAGCTTCAAACTGGTGGATACTGCCGGTGAATCTACCGACCTGGCAAAAGGTTCCACAGGTAAAGGCGGACATGCAGTTGTTGCATTCGACGTACCAAACCTCAGTCAGGGCACATATATCCTGGTTGCCCAACCCGCAGGTTCAAATGCCACCTTCAACGGTACGGTCAGGATCGCGAAAAGCAGTGCCCTTTTCCTGGAGACCGATAAGCCCATCTACAAACCGGGCCAGACAATCCAAGGCAGGATACTGTCCCTGAACAATAAACTGGTACCTATAACAGGTTTGGTGGTTGTAGAAATATCTGATGCTAAAGGCATCAAGGTATTCAAAAAGACCCTGGATACCAACGAGTATGGTGTGGCTTCCTATGACATGCCCCTGGCCAGTGAAGTCAATCTAGGTACCTGGAAGGTCACTGCCCGGATGGGGGAGTCCAAAACCCAGATCGACCTGCGTGTTGAACAATATGTACTGCCAAAATTCAGTGTGGATGTAACTACCCCAAGGGACTGGTTCCTGGTGGATGAAGCTATCACCGGACAGGTGGATTCAGCCTACTTCTTTGGTAAACCTGTGGAAGGAGAGGTCAATATCGTAGCTTCCCGCTATGTGGGAGTATGGGAAGAATATGCTTCTTATAAGACCGATCTTGTGGACGGTTCTGCTGACTTCGAGCTGCCTGCAGCCGGATGGGTGGCAGGCACCTATAGCGCCGGAGGGATGGGCAGTCTGATGCTCAACATCTCAGTGACCGATACCGGAGACCACACAGAGACCACCACAAAACTGCTGAAGATCCCTGATTCGCCAATAGTACTGCAGCTCATACCCGAATCCAGGCTGGTCAAGCCAGGCATGCCGTTCAATGTACTGGTAGTTACAGAGACCCCTGAAGGCGAACCCCTGGAAAAGCAAGTGGACGTGAAGATTAATTTCATGAGCGAACGATATGTTCAGGATACACAGGCAGAGACCGTAACCACTGAAAATGGAGTGGCTCTGGTCAGATTCCAGGTACCTGAGGACACAATAGGAGCTGATCTGGTGGGCGAAACAGACGACATATCCCAGAATATGGAATTGAGCGTGGTGTATTCCCCTACTGGAAGTTTTCTGCATGTCACACAGACCAGCAGCGGGACTCCAGAGGTGGGCGATACCATGACCTTCCAGGTGTACAGTACCAAACCAGGTACCGTGTATTATGATATTGTTGCAGGAGGCAGGACCGTATTCTCTGCCACCAGCGATGAGCGCATCATCAGCCTTACCGTGACGCCCCAGATGAGTCCGAAAGCGGAAATAGTGGCTTATATCATCAATCCCAACAGCGAGGTATCAGCTGATACCCTCCCATTCGATGTAGTACTGAAGACGCCGGTTGACCTGCAGGTTGTCTTTGATCAGGCCGAAGTTCGGCCAGGAGACGATGTGAAGGTTGACTTCGATGCAAGATCCAGGTCCATGATCGGTTATTCCATAGTTGATGAGTCTGTATTTGCATTGAGCGAGGGCAGGCTGAACCTGAAACAGGTGTTCGACGAACTGGAGAAGAGGTTCATGGAACCCCAGGCAGAGGCCCACCCACAGTTCTGGGGACCGGTTCCCTTAGGTGCTAACGATATTATCAATGATGCAGGGCTTCAGGTCCTGAAATCACCAAACCTGGAGGTCCCTCAACAAATACCTGAGCAAGAAGAATTCAGGCCGCGTGACGGCGACGATTTCTTTGGTGGTATGGTAATGGATGCGGTCATGGAAGAAGCGGCCGCTCCCATGAAGAATGAAATGCCTGCAGTAGCAGCCACGGCTGTAGCAATACAAGCCGGAGGTGATCTGGCAGAAGTGGAGAGGATAAGGCAGTTCTTCCCTGAGACCTGGGTCTGGGAGCCGGAACTGCTGACAGACGGCAAAGGTAGGGTCAGCGTACCACTTAACGCTCCCGATTCCATCACAACCTGGCGGCTCCATGCCGTATCTTCATCACCTGAAGGTATAGGGATAGCTGAGACCGATCTCAGGGTATTCCAGGATTTCTTTGTTGATCCAGATCTTCCATATGCAGTGACAAGGGGCGAGGAGTTCCCTGTCACCATACAGGTGTATAATTATTTGGATAAGGAACAGCAGGTGACTGTGACCTTGAAAGCTACCAACTGGTTCGACATCCTGGGCAGCAGCAAAGAAACGATCACAGTCCCGGCCAACAGCGTGCAGCAGGTACGTTTCACAATTAAACCTACCCAGGTAGGTACCCAGCTGGTGGAGATCACTGGCCAGACTACCTCCAAAGCCGATGCAGTAAAGAAGCAGGTAATTGTGGAACCTGAAGGAAGCAGACGTGAGATGGTGGAGAACGGCATCCTGAAAGGTCAGGACGTGACCCTGGATGCTTTACTGCCTGCAGGGATAGTAGACGATTCAGGCAAGGTGCTGTTGAGCTTTACTCCGTCGTTAGTGGCCCAGTCCATCAGTGGTATTGATGACCTGCTGGGTATGCCTTACGGCTGCGGTGAGCAGAACATGCTGCTCTTTGCGCCTGATGTGGAGATCCTGCGTTACCTGAAAGCCTCGGACCAGACAAATCCTGAACTCCAGGCCAAGGCAGAGATGTTCATCATAACAGGATACCAGCGGGAGTTGACGTATCAACATAACGACGGCTCATTCTCGGCATTCGGGGAGAGCGACCCGACAGGCAGTTTATGGCTTACCGCCTTTGTGCTCCAGTCATTCAGCGGTGCCAGGGTCGTGACCACAATAGACGAATCAGTACTGGACCGTGCGGCTGACTGGATAGTAGACAACCAGAACCAGGATGGTTCATGGGACCAGATCGGATTCGTGCACCACCAGGACATGATGGGCGGCATAAACGGCAAGTATTCACTGACAGCCTATACAGCGTTGTCATTGTTGGAATACGGCAGGGCTTCCAATGCACTGGATAAGGCACAGCAATACCTGGAATCAAACCTGAACGAACAGCGCAATGATCCATATGCACTGGCACTGACTGCGCTGGTATTGGAGCGCCTGGACAGTGATAGGGCAGATGACGCCCTGGATATGCTGATGGATCTGGCAAAGCAGGACAAGAATGGTCTGTACTGGGAGCTTGAGCCCCAGTCCTCACCCAATGATATGTACTGGCAGCCTCCTTCCAGCAAGAATATTGAAGTGACTGCATACGGCGCACTGGTATTGATAGAGCACAAGGATGTCAGGGCCAATGAGGTCTTGAAATGGATAGCAGCCCAGCGCAACAGCCTGGGCGGATACGGCAGTACCCAGGATACGGTTATGGCTTTCAAAGCAATGATGACGGCAGCCGCCAATCAGGGGAAGGATACTGATGCTACTATCACGGTCAAGGCAGATGGCAGACAGATCAAGCAGGTCAGGGTGAACCTGGACAATTTTGATGTGCTGCAGATAGTGGTGATCCCGGCATCAGTAAAAGAAGTCACATTGAGCATGTCAGGCAAGGGCGACATCAATTACCAGCTTGTCAAGCGGTTCAATGTACTATTGCCAGATATCCCGGTAGTAACTGACCTTGAGTTCGATGTTGAATACGATGCCGCCAATGTGGTGGTGAACGACATAGTGGATGTCCATGCAAGAGTGAAATACACGGGTCAGGCAGATTCCACAGGTATGCTCATCCTGGACGTGGCAGTACCTACTGGATTCACACCTGTGGTATCTAGTCTGGATGACCTGAAGCAGGACCGCCGGATCAGCAGGTATGAGATAGCTGGCAGGAAGATCATTCTCTATGTTGATGACCTGCTAAGAGGGGAAGAGTTGACATTCGAACTGCAGGTCTTGGCACAGTTCCCTGTCAAGGCCATAATACCTGACAGCAGTGCCTACTCCTACTATAATCCGGAAATAATAGCTGAATCCAGAGGCCAGGAAATAATAGTAGCTTGAAATTTAATAAACCCGCCTTCAGGGCGGGTATTTTTTTCCTGCAAACCATCACTTTTTTTCTTTATAAGGTTCAAGGTGTACTACTACGTCTCTCACACCTTTTACATTAGATTTGATATGCTCCTCAACTTTATGAGCAATATCATGAGCCCTATCTATGTGCATATCCTTTTTTACCTTGACATGCAGGTCAACGTAAATCTCGTCACTCGTTCCCCTCGTCCTGATATTATGACAGTCTTCTACTCCCTCCATTTCCAGTGCAAGCTGGCAGATGATATCAGTTTCCAACATGGAAGCATCAACAAGAGAATTTGAGGTATGTTTGACTATTTTGTAACCTGCCCTGACAATTAGCAATGCAATGATTATCCCCCCTATAACATCGATTATAAAATAACCTGCCTTGACTGCTATCAGGCTTACGATCACACCCAACGACACAAAGATATCACTTCTGGTATGCAGGGAATCAGCTACTAATATTTCGCTATTTAATTCCTTGCCTTTGCGGTGCTCGTAGGTAGTGACTACTATGTTTACCGCCATTGTTGCAAGCATGATCGCAAAACTTAATTGAGTGACCTGGGGAGATGTTTGCTCTAAAAACCGGTTGAAAGCCCCTTCTGCCACTTCGAACCCGGTGATCAGCAGCAGTCCGGCTATTATTAAAGCTGCCATCTGCTCAAGTTTACCATGTCCGTATGGATGGCTTTCATCAGGCGGGCGGGACGCCATATATATCCCAAGCATTCCCACCAGAGTCCCCCCTCCATCCATTAATGAATGGAAACCGTCAGCCTCCATGCTGATGGAACCAGTTATTATACCGTAAATGATCTTGGCCATCGCTACCAGTATGTTCAGTACCAGCACGATCACCTGCACCCTGATAATTTGCTTGTATCTCATCTCGTTGCCTGAACTATGGATTTTGAACTATATTAATTTTATTTTAATACATTTGGCATAACATTTCTATACCCTTATATCATATCACGAACCCATGTCCAAGATCTATCTGGGTAAGCTGGTCCTTCACTGGTGTCCTGAATGCAATCTGCCGGTACTGGATTCCACTTGCGCGTGCGGCTCACCTGCCGGTAAAGTGAAGGTCACACCACCTGGGGATATCAGGCCTGCGTTCCTACATGATATCGACCATATCAATGCTGTTGCACAGGCAAGTTTCGGGGCCCCATTGATACCTGAAGATAAGATCGCGATCCTGAATAAGGTCCCTTCTGACGACAGGATGGAAGAGGTGATCGTGGACGGGATGGCAGTTGCCAATATCAGGTTCGAGGTGGAATCAAAGCAGTGGACGCTGCTTCCCAGGATGGAAGGAGCAGCCCGGTTATTTCAACAAAAAGAAGGCCGGAAGAACTGGGTTATAATAGATGAATCGGCAGTACCTTTTATTGAAAAAGGTGCCAGTACCCTGGCCCCAGGTGTGATAGATGCCGATTCCGATATTATATCCGGGGATGAGGTAGTCGTACTGTCCCCGGATTGGATACCTGTATCAGCAGGCCGGGCCAGGATGAGCGGTCCGGAGATGATTGAGGCTAACAGGGGGGTTGCTGTCAAGACCAGGTGGAGCGGAATTGTAGAGAAAGATTTCTGCTCAGATATTCAATCATGGGACGATGTGGTTATTGCAAATATTGAAATTCTAAAGGATTTCGAGAATAAGGCACATTCTTTTATCAGGAATGTAACTGAATCCACAAACAGACCGGTCAGTGTTTCCTATTCCGGGGGCAAGGACAGCCTTGCTACATTGCTGCTGGTCAGGGATTGCCTGGCTGAATTTGATGTGCTGTTCGCAGATACCGGCCTGGAATTCCCTGAGACTGTGGAAAATGTGAATGAAGTTGCAAAAGAATATGGGCTTGAAATAAAGACGATCATGGCAGGGGATGTATTCTGGCAATCCATAGACCGGTTCGGACCCCCAACCGTGGAGGCCAGGTGGTGCTGCAAGACCTGTAAACTGGGTCCCATCTCAATGCTCATTGAAGAACACTTCCCTGACGGATGCCTGAGCTTTATAGGGCAGCGCAAGTACGAGAGCGAGGGCCGGGCCCGGTCTGATAATATCTGGAAGAATCCCTGGATAGGCAACCAGATCGCAGCATCACCCATACAGAACTGGACTGCCATGCATATCTGGCTGTACCTGTTCTGGAAAGGTGCGCCTTACAATATCCTGTACGAGCAGGGTTTCGATCGTATCGGCTGCTGGCTGTGCCCTTCCGGGAGCCTTGCCGAGATGGAAAGGATCAAGGAGATCCATCCCCTGATGTGGGCAAGGCTGGAAGAGAAATTGAGGGCCCATGCTGAAAAATTCGGGTATGGTGAAGGATGGGTAGATTACGGGTTGTGGCGATGGCAAAATCCTCCAAAGGTGCAGAGGGAGATGGCCGAGAGGCTGGGTATTAACCTGGTACCAAAGGAACACCTTGGGGATGTGGAATTTTCCGTGGTCGTGGGATACCGCCCCTGTAAGGCTGGTGGGATATCTGCCGAAGGCAGTTTTGGTGCCCCGCTGAACCTGGAAACTATAGAGAATTCCGGGATGATGAATATATTGGGACATCTGCATTCCATGGATGGAGTGATCACGTCCAGCAATGGGGAAGATAATGTGCAGGTGTTCACATCTGGTACTGTGACTGCCAGGAGCGATACTGACCCTGGGGCCAGGCGTTTGATGCAGTGGGCAGAATCCGCTATCAGGCGGGCGATGGAGTGTACAGGCTGCGGGCTGTGTGCGGCAAAATGCGAAGTTCGGGCTGTTAAGGTGAAAGATGGACGGGCTGTGGTTAATGAGATGTGTACGCATTGCGGGCTTTGTTTGAAGGCGTGTCCTGTGGTGAGATATTTAAGTACCAAAGATTTACATATTGTATGATGGGTATAATTAACATAGAATCGAATCCAGGTTTTATGAATACTTAATACACTTCTTTCATTGTTTTAGACAATGTTTGCAAGGGTATCGTATAATTCAGGATCACATCGCCTCAAGAATCGATGATTTTTCGCGGTATGATCAAGATACTGTATCAATTTTCCATCAGAATTGTGACTTTCATCAGGTACCAGACCACACCAAGCTGAAGTCTTTGAATTTCACCAACAGGTGAACACAACGCTCTTAACAGCCCGTATTTTCCAAAGTCTCCAATGTCACCAGTGTACCGGTTCTGCATTCACTCCTCTTCCAGTTCCTGATAAATCGTACTGAACTGCTCAAGAGCTGATTCCAGATTTTCAGCTATATTCCTGGCCAGAACATCAGGGTCCGGCAGGTTCTCTGAATCTTCAAGACTTTCGTCCTTTAGCCAGAATATATCAAGACTTGCTTTATCCCGCTGCATGAGTTCATCATAGTCAAAAGCCCGGAATTGTTTCGTTTCTTTTCTATCGTGCCTGTTCTCTGGATTATAGCATTCAATAAAATCCTTTACGCTATCGTAGTTGAGAGGATTTGTCTTCAGGGTAAAATGTTGGTTGGTCCTTAAGTCATAAATCCACACCTTCTCAGTCCAGGGCTTCTCACTGGCCTGTTTTCTGTCAAAGAATAGCACGTTAGCCTTAACACCCTGAGCATAGAATACACCAGTCGGGAGCCGAAGCAGTGTATGGACATCGGTCTCTGCCAGTAGTTTTTTCCGTACGGTCTCCCCTGCGCCGCCCTCAAAGAGAACATTATCAGGTACCACTATGGCAGCTTTTCCATTGATTTTCAGCAGGGTTTTTACATGCTGAAGGAAGTTCAACTGCTTGTTGGAAGTAGTGGCCCAGAAGTCATCCCTTTCATAAGTCTGTGAGTCCTTTCCTGCTTTCCCATCCCCATTGACAATCGTATAGCTGCTCTTTTTGCCAAAGGGTGGATTGGTGAGCACCATGTCAAACCTGTCGCCAGGGTCAGAAATCAGTGCATCCCCGGTCTTTATGGGACTATCCTCTCCACCTATACCGTGCAGGTAGAGATTCATTGCACACAACCTGACCACATTATCGACTATGTCCCACCCTTTGAATGTATTAAGTTTCAGGAATTGTTTCTGTTCTTTATCGATATCATAATGTGAAATGAAATCATGAGCGGCCAGCAGGAAACCTCCCGTACCGCAGGCCGGGTCGCAGATGGTCATGCCGGGTTCGGGTTTCATGACCTCGACAATGGCTTTGATGAGCGGCCTGGGCGTGAAATACTGGCCTGCGCCGCTTTTTGTATCCTCTGCATTCTTCTGCAGCAACCCTTCGTAGATATCGCCTTTGACATCAATGTCCAGTCCCAGCCAAGTCTCACCATTGATCAGCTCGATGAGCCGCCGCAGTTTTGCAGGGTCCTGGATCTTGTTCTGGGATTTCCTGAATATGACACCCAGCATCCCGCTCTCTTTGGCCAGGGCTTCAAGCATGTGGCGGTAATGCACTTCAAGCGCATCCCCGTCTTTTTTACTGAGGCTTTGCCAATCATAATTTGCGGGAATTATTGAGTTTTTGTTAAAAGGCGGTTTGGTCTGCTCATCAGACATTTTCAGAAAAACTAGATAGGTCAATTGCTCTACATAATCGCCGTAGCTCACACCGTCGTCCCGCAGCACGTTGCAGTAGTTCCAGAGACGCTGTACTATAGTTGCAGATTCGTTGTTCATTGAGATCACTTATATCGGGACTTCATAATCCATAATGCTTAAACATTAAAATTTTTAATGAACTTTTTTCGGTTTACTTATGGAAATATTTTTGTCAAAATTTCCATTTAAGTTCTCTAATCATGTTTATTAGATCGATGCAATTGACATTATAAGTTTCACAAACATTAGGAATCTTTGTTCGTTTGGGTGAATTTGTCCATTTTTCCTCCGTGACGACAATTCCATTTCGTTGTAAAGCTAAGG
>JACUTQ010000033.1 GCA_014859725.1 Methanosarcinales archaeon
TCTGTATCTTCCATCTCCTTTGACATTTTATAATCGTCCCAGCCCATCCATGCCAGGATAAAACCCATAAAGAAGATACATAAACCGAAGATACCTAAGAAAAATATGACCAGAATTTTCCAGAATGGACTGAACGATATTGGATTAGCAAAATAATCAGAAAGAATAGGAATGTCAATAATATACCATGCAATACCCACTATCACTAATAAGATTCCTATAATAAGATTAATCAGACCTTTTTTATTATTTTCCATAAAATCACCTGATATCTTAGGTTATTTTCAAAGTTATTTAAAGGTTTCGCGGAAAATCGATTGCTATAGAGCTACTATTAAATTAACCGCTTCTTAACCGCTTCTGCATGGGCATTTAATCCTTCAGCTTCTGCAAGTGAAATAATAGTATTTGCAAGCCCTTCCAATCCTTCTTTACTGATCTGCTGTATAGTGGATTTCTTTACAAAATGGTCCACATTAAGCCCTGAATAAATCCTGCCGTATCCGGCAGTGGGAAGTACATGGTTGGTACCTGAAGCATAATCACCTGCAGAGACTGGAGTATATTTGCCTAAGAAAATCGAACCTGCATTGATAATATCATTAAGCACCCTGGAATTGTCATTTGTCATGATCTCCAGGTGTTCTGGTGCGAACCTGTTGGAAAAGTCAATACAATCCTGAAGTGAATCTGCCACTATAAGCGCAGCATTTTCAAGCGACTGATTTACGATATCTTTTCTATTCGCGGTCTTGATCATCTCAGTTAAAAAATCCCTCACCTGATATGCAAGTTTCTCTGATGTGGTCACCAACACTGATACTGCATTTGGATCATGCTCTGCCTGGGCTATCATATCAATTGCAATGAATTCAGCATCAGCTGTTTCATCGGCAATGATAAGCACTTCACTGGGTCCGGCAGGGAAATCGATCTCACAATGGTCCCTTACCAGCATCTTTGCAGCAGTGACATACACATTCCCCGGGCCCACTATCTTATCTACAGCAGGTATAGTCTCAGTACCATACGCCATAGCACCTATTGCCTGGACCCCGCCTACCTGGTATATGTGGTCAGCACCTGCAATATGGGCTGCTGCTAATGTTAGTGGGTTGATTCCATCCGGCCCGGGAGGCGTGCAAACGATCACATTCCTGACGCCTGCTACTTTTGCAGGGATCACAGTCATTAGTGCAGTAGACGGATATACTGCCCTCCCGCCTGGAACATAAGCTCCTACTGCTGCCAGTGGCGTGGTTTTTTGACCCAGGGTTATACCAGGAGAGGATTCCATGAACCATTGGGATTCGCCCAGTTGTGCTTTGTGGAATGTCTTGATATTAGAAGCTGCATGTTCCAGGTGTTCAATGATCTCCGGATCTACCTGGAGTAATGATTCATTGATAGATTCTTGATCTACCTCGATGACATCGATTTCTATATTGTCGAACTTTTTGGTATACAGCCTGACAGCAGCATCACCCTGCTTTTTCACATCTTTCAATATATCAGATACAACGGGTACAACATCCTGGATTTCACCCATTCTGTCAAGTAAATTAGTTAATTCCAGATTTGAAAGATCATTTAGATTCTTGAATATCATTGTTTCCACAGGGCAAACAACCTGAAGATTAATATAATTTTGTTTGTTTTTCCGTATCTTTGTTTCGAAAATTTCTTAATATATTAATTAGAATGATCTATATATGCCTGAGGGGGTCTGGCCGCTCAAAATGCATTGGGCAATATCATCTCAGGTATATCACTGGCAATTTTCCAGCCGTTCAGGGTAGGTGATTCTGTTACGATCCATAAAGAATATGGAATGGTCACAGATCTTGGACTGCGCCATACTGTGATAACTACCTGGGATAACCGGAGGCTGTTGATCCCGAATTCAATTATCAGTGATGAGGCTATTATCAATTGGTCCATTGAAGACCCAACCATCATTTGGCCGGTTAATATCGGGGAAATGAAATGAAAGTCCTGGTCACAATAATCAATAAATCCAATTATATCCTCTTGAACAATTTATCCAGATCATCCCGATTAAATGCAACAATAGTAGGTCTACCGTGAGGGCATGTGAATGGATTTTTGCTATTGTATAGTTGTTCCACCAGATCTTCCATCTGCTCCTTTGAAAGGGTTGCACCAGCCTTAATGGCACCGCGACAGGCTGTGCTTTTACTGACATGTTCAAATATTCCAGTCTCATCCTTTATTCTCCCTTCTGCAAGTACGTCAGAGATGATATCATGCACCACTGTCCTTTCCTCCAGCTTACCAAGGATATTTGGAACCGAGGTTACTGCAAATGAATCAGGCCCGAACTCAGAAATAGAAAAGCCAAAATCTTCCAGGTAGGGAATATAATCCTTTATCAGCACTCTCTCTTTTGAATCCAGTTCAAGGTTCACGGGAGCGATAAGTTCCTGGGAACCTCTTTTGTCTGATTCCAATACCTGTTCATATAATATTCGCTCATGAGCTGCGTGCTGGTCAATAATCACTAGTTCATCCCGTGATTTCGCAAGGATATATACATCATCCACCTGCCCGAGTATCTGAATATCAGGAAGGGATTCTTTATTCAGTGCTGTTTCAGTGAAGAACCTTTCAGTGCGTTTGAGCCTCCTGCTGGTATCAACAGGTGGCACCTTGAAAACAGATCGCATCTCCTGTATTGGGAGGGGAACTTCCTTCACTTCACCATAAAAGGCCGTCTGCGTGATATTCGGTTCCTTTTTTGGGATCAGTTCCCGGCTATTCAAGCTATTCCTAACCGCATCTGCGATAGCTTCAATGATGGCAAGTTCATGACTGACCCTCACATATTTTTTAGTGGGATGTACATTCACATCCACTTCTTCAGGATCAAGAGATATTTTCAGTACAGCTGCCGGATACCTTCCTTTTGGCAGCATGGTATAAAACGCCAGCTTGAGAGCGTTACTGATAGCATTTGAACTTACAGGCCTATCATTTATGAAAAATATCTGCCTGTCCTTATCACTCCTGGTGATCCCGGGCTTAGTAATATATCCGGTAATGACAGCAAGATCTGTCCGAAAATCAACAGGCATCAGATCCCTGGCAAGTTCAGGCCCGTAAATATGGACAATGGTATCAAACAGTGTACCAGATGCGGGCGAGCGGAACAGCTCTCTGCCATCATGTGAAAGATTAAATGATATCTGGTTATGACCCAGCGCATTTCTGGTTACCACATCCACGATATGTGCCAGTTCTGTCCTTCCGGTCTTTAAGAATTTCTTGCGTGCTGGTGTGTTGTAGAACAGGTCCTCGACCAGCATTGATGTTCCATTGGCTGCCCCTGTATCACCAATATTCTTGACCTCACCACCATGGATTGCTATTCGGGTCCCTGCCAGATCGCTGTCCTGTTTGGTAACTATCTCTACTTTTGCCACAGCTGTGATCGATGAAAGGGCCTCACCCCTGAACCCCATTGTTCGTACGGTCTCGATATCATGGATATTACTGATCTTGCTGGTGGCGTGTTTTAGAAAAGCAATTGAGGCATCGTCCCTGCTCATGCCGTGACCGTTATCTACGACCTTTATTGAATCAATCCCATTCCCTTTGATCTCAATTTTGATCTCAGTGGCTCCTGCATCTATGGAATTCTCAATAAGTTCCTTAATTACAGAAGCGGGGCGCTCGATCACCTCTCCAGCAGCGATCTTATTGATAGTAGCTTCATCCAGGATATTGATCTTATTCATCAGTGGTTTTTCCTTCTGCCTTCTTTTTTAGTTCGTACAGGGTATTCAACGCCTCGAATGGTGTCATTTTCTCGAGTTCCATCTCTTTAAGGCTTTCAATTATTGGCTCTGGAGGACTGGACAAACTATTCTCAGGACCTAATAACATCATCTGGGTGTACCTGGCACCTCGCTTGCCTTTTTGTCCAATGCTTTCAGACTCCACCTCTTCCAGGACCTCTTTTGCCCTCTGGGTAACTTTCAAAGGTACACCTGCCAGTCTTGCCACATGGATGCCGTAGCTCTTATCAGTAGCACCCGGCACGATCTTGCGTAAAAATACCAGGTCGTGTCCTTCTTCTTTCACAGCTATATGGTAGTTCTTTACCCTTTTTAGGGAATCCAGATTCGTAAGCTGGTGATAGTGGGTTGCAAACAGCGACCTTACACCCACCCGTCCACGATTATGTATATATTCGACTACAGCCCGGGCAATGCTGTACCCATCAAAGGTGCTGGTACCCCTGCCGATCTCATCCAGTAGTACCAGGCTCTTTGGTGTGGCATTATTCAGGATATTTGCCAGTTCCACCATTTCCACCATAAAGGTGCTCTGCCCGCTGGCCAGGTCATCGAAGGCACCTACCCTGGTAAAGATTCGATCCACTATGCCTATGGAAGCATAGGAAGCGGGCACAAAACTACCCATCTGGGCCATAATAACGATAAGCGCAGTCTGGCGCATATATGTGGATTTACCTGCCATGTTGGGACCGGTAATGAGCAAGAACTGGTCGCTGTCACAGTCCATCTGGGTGTCATTGGGCACGAACCCGCCAGGGACTGAATGTTCAACTACCGGGTGGCGCCCGTCCCTGATCAGGATATTGCAGCTTTCATTTACTTCGGGCCGGACATAGTTATTGTTTACTGCAGCTTCAGCAAGGCTTATAATAGCATCAAGCTGGCCAATTAATTGAGCAGTCTCCTGGAGTTCACTGGCATAGGCAGATATTTTTGAGACTATCTGCGAGAACAGATCGTGTTCCAGAGCTACACTTCTGTCGCTGGCAGAGAGGATCGTTGCTTCCTTTTCTTTAAGTTCAGGTGTATAGAACCTCTCGGCATTGGCAGTGGTCTGTTTCCTGATATAATCTTCAGGCACCTGGGAAAGATTTGTCTTGGTCACCTCAATGAAATACCCGAATACCTTGTTATATCCCATTTTGAGAGATTTTATCCCGGAACGCTCACGTTCTTGCTGCTGGAGTTTTGCCACCCACTCCTTACCGTGAGCAGCCATATTCTTTAGTTCATCCAGTTCGGCATTGTATCCCGTTTTTATCATACCGCCCTCACGTACAATCAGGGGGGGTTCATCTACAATGGAGCGTTCAAGTAGATCTGTCAAGGAATAAAAATCACCCAATCCCTCGTTAATAGAGTTCAGCTGATCAGATTTAATATCGATTTCCAGTGCAGTTTTAATCTGAGGCAAAACTGATAGCGAAGTCCGAAGTGCCACCAGGTCTCGGGCATTGGCGTTGCCGTAGACTATCCTGCCGATAAGCCTTTCCATGTCCCTGATCCCGGACAATAAAGTCCTCAGGTCATAGCGGAGCAATGTGTTTTTAGCCATTTCTTCCACGCTGTCCAGCCTGCAGTTGATATCTCTTACCAAGATCAAAGGCTGCAGGATCCATTTGCGCAGCAGTCTGGAGCCCATGGGTGTTTTGGTGTGATCCATAACCTTGAGCAGTGACGATTCAAAGGACCCGTCGCGGACATTTTTTACCAGTTCCAGATTGCGCAGGGTGATGGCATCCAGGACCATGAACTGGTTGTCAAAATAAGTCCTTGGGGTCTGGATATGGTCAAGTTCCCTCATCTGGGTCTCAAGTACATATGCTAACGCGGCCCCTGAGGAGGCTATTGCTGCTGAGAGGTCTTCCAGTCCCATACCCTCTAAGGTAGTTGCACCAAAATGTTCCAGCAGACGCTTCCTGGCAATGCCTGCTTCAAATGCATCAGCATTATACTCGTGTACCACAACTTTCAATTGTGCCTTCAACCTCTCGGCCAGGCCGCTGAACAGGTCTGGCGGAAGAATGCACTCGGCAGGATGCATACGTACGGCTTCGCTCATTATCTTGTCAAAGGGGGGTACATCCTGTATCTGGGTGGTCATGAATTCCCCGGTTGAGATATCCAGAAATGATATGCCCAGATCATTTCCATTTCCGGCGACTGACATCAGGTAATTGCTGCCAGAATCTGAGAACATGGATGAATCGATGATAGTACCTGGCGTGACAACCCTGACCACACCCCGCTTGACCACTCCCTTCGCCTGTTTTGGATCTTCAAGCTGTTCGCAGATGGCCACTTTGTACCCTTTCTTTATTAAGCGCGGCAGGTATGTATCAAGGGCATGGTAGGGTATACCTGCAAGGGGCATCTTTTCGCCTTCTTTGTCCTTACCCCTGGTAGTGAGGGTGATTTCAAGTTCCCGGGCCATGGTGGCTGCATCCTCTCCAAAGGATTCATAGAAGTCACCCATCCTGAACATGATAAGGGCATCAGGATACTGCTGTTTGGCGTCATAGTACTGGCGCATGGCAGGGGTCAGTTTTTGCATGGGGTTGGCTCCGGTTGGATAGTAATTGTATGGAAGGTAAGTATTGTAGGGGGGTGTATTTTTGTTTTGGGGTTTTGCAAATAACCGGATGATTTAGTATATGGTTAGTGGCAGTGTTGAGGTTTATTTTACGGTCAACTTTTTTACAGCCTCATATAACAAAAATGTTATATAACAAATTTGTTATGCAATTATTTTGAGTAATATTATTCTACCTGTTGGTAGTACTGCAACAGAAAATCATGTGTATGATGCACATTCTACAATGAAAAAATCATAATGGGTAGCATTAATATAGTTGAAAATACACTAAATATAACTCAAACCATATATTTGGACAGAGCGAAGAAAACGCATAAAAGTGAATATGACCATGTTGCAACTTATAGTCAACGGAATAGTCGTGGGAAGCATCATCGCCCTTGCTGCCATCGGCCTGACAATGGTGTATGGTATCCTGAATTTTGCCAACTTCTCACATGCTGATTTTCTGGCGTTAGGAGCTTATATTGCTTTTGTACTAAATACCGTCCTTGGTATCAATATATTATTATCATTTTTTATTGCCATAGCAATTTCAGGTGCACTGGGTGTGCTCCTGGACTTCCTGATATGGAAACCTATGCGAAAGAAGAATGCAGACCTTGTAAGCCTCATAATCATTTCCATAGGATTAGCCCTTATAGTCAGGAATGTGATAATCTTTATATGGGGAGGCAGCACCAGGAACTTTGATCTGCCTGTGCGAAAAGGCATAGAGATGCTGGGAGTAACTGTGACCCATTACCAGTTCATAGGAATAGGTACTGCCATCCTTTTCATGGTGCTGGTCCATTATTTCCTGAAACACACCAGGATAGGTAAGGCAATGCGGGCCATCTCTGATGACATCAACCTGGCCAGGGTATCAGGTATTGATGTAGACAGGGTCATTATGTGGATGTGGTTTTTGGGGATCGGGCTTGCAGGTGCTGCCGGTGTATTGTACGGTCTGGAAACCACTATCAGGCCTAATATGGGGTGGTTCCTCATCCTTCCTATGTTTGCAGCCGTTATCCTTGGAGGTATCGGCAATCCCTACGGTGCCATTGTTGGTGGAATGGTAATAGGGCTGTCCCAGGAATTGAGCATGCTTGTCCTCCCGTCAGAATACAAAATGGGAGTAAGCCTTGCGATTATGATACTTGTATTGCTGGTTAAGCCTGAAGGATTATTTAAGGGGACAAAAGCATGATAGACTATCTTGTAGCCATCAGTCTGATCGTGGGTATCTATGCCATATTCTCAATAGGTCTGAACCTGGAGTGGGGTTTCACAGGACTTATTAACTTCGGTCATGTAGGATTTTTAGCCATCGGTGCCTACACCACAGTACTGATGAACCTGAGCGGCTTTCCTCTCTGGATATCTATGATCTCGGGTGTGGTGCTGGCAGGTTTTTTTGGCCTTTTAATAGGCATCCCTACACTCAGGCTCAGGGAAGATTATCTTGCTATAGTAACTATCGGGTTTTCTGAAATTGTCAGGCTGTTCCTGCTTAATGAGGAATGGTTAACAAGGGGACCCATGGGACTGTTCGGTTTTGACAGGCCCTTTGAATCAATAGTACCCTTTGATTACAATTATTTCCTGTTTATCCTGATATTCGGCTCACTGCTGGTTATTTACCTTCTTGTTGAGAAACTGGTACACTCCCCATGGGGGCGGGTCTTAAGATCCATAAGAGAGGATGAGGATGTTCCGGATGCCCTTGGTAAAGACGTGTTCAGTTATAAATTACAGGCGTTAATGATCGGCTCTGCAATTGCAGGATTGGCCGGTGCCTTTCTGGCATTTAATATCCAATACATCAATCCCCGCAACTTTATTCCCATGGAAACATTCTATGCATGGATCATAGTAGTACTGGGGGGAAGTGCCAGGAATAAAGGCACCATCATTGGAGCCATAATAGTCCAGTCCTTTTATAGCGGTACCCGGTACCTGCAGGACTTTGTACCACTGGCATCTCACCAGATGGCGGCGTTAAGGGTCATGATCATTGGGTTATTACTGGTATTGCTAATGATGTACAAGCCGCAAGGCCTGCTAGGCAGGAAAGAAGAACTGACACTGGGGCAATAAGATGGGACAGAAAATTCTAAAGGTCCGGGACGTGAAAAAGAATTTCGGTGGTGTAATGGCAGTTGATGGTGCCTCTATTGCTATTGAAGAGCAGACCATCAGGGGGCTTATCGGAGCTAATGGAGCTGGTAAAACCACACTGTTCAATCTTATTACCGGATACTATAAACTTGACAATGGTGAGATATTTTTCAAGGACGAAAGGGTGGATCAGTTACCTACATTTAAAAAGGCCCGCAAAGGCATGGTCAGGACATTCCAATTGACCAAGGCTCTGTCCAGGATGACCGTACTTGAGAATATGCTGCTGGGTCCGAAAATGCAAAGCGGTGAGAAGATATGGAACATATTTTTAAGGCCGAAAAAAGTGGCTTCTGAAGAAGCAAAAGCAGTAGAAAAAGCACTTGAGATACTGGACTTTTTTGATCTGACACATATGAAAGATGATTATGCAGGTGCCCTTTCGGGTGGACAGAAGCGACTGCTTGAGATGGCCAGGGCACTGATGACAGACCCGAAGATGCTTTTATTGGACGAACCTTTTGCAGGGGTAAATCCCACCCTGGCCAGGAAACTGGTCAGTCGCATTAAAGAGCTCAGGGAACGGGGCATGACCTTCCTCATTATAGAACATGATATGCCTCTGATCACAGAAGTGAGTGATACTCTCATTTTCATGAATCATGGTAAGATAATCCTGGAGGGGGCGCCAGAGGATGTCAGGCAGGACCCCAGGGTACTGGACGCATATCTCGGAGGTGAGTGAACATTCTTCATGTTGAAGGAGTAGTGTCAGGTTATACTGACATGGACATCCTGAACGGGGTATCCATATCTGCTGAAACTGGTGAGATCGTATCCATTATCGGTCCTAACGGCGCAGGCAAGTCCACATTGCTCAAGACCATTATCGGGATGCTAAAGCCCAGAAGTGGTAAGATACTTTTTAAGGGACATGACATTTCAGGTATGACCACACACAAGATTGTAAGCCTGGGTATGGGTTTTGTACCTCAGGAGAAAAATACATTTCCTTCTTTAACAGTAATGGAGAATCTGGAGATCGGTGGGTTCCTTAAACATGAGATCGATCACATGCTTGAAGAGGTGTTCCATATCTTCCCGGTGCTTCGGGAAAAGCAGCATCATAGGGCAACCACCTTAAGTGGGGGAGAGATCAAAATGCTGGCAATGGGCAGGTCTTTGATGCTGGAGCCGGATGTGCTCCTATTGGACGAACCTACTGCAGGTTTGTCTCCAAAGTTCAGGGAGATCGTGTTTGAGAAGATCAAGGAAATCAATAAAACCGGCTCCACCATCTTGATGGTAGAACAAAATGCCAAAAAAGCGTTATCGATTTCCCACCGGGGATATGTACTTGAATTGGGCCGGAACAGGTTTGAAGGTGAGGGCTCAACCCTGCTGGAAGATGAAAAAGTCCTGAAACTCTATCTGGGTGAGTAAAAAAGAAAAAAAAAGAGAATCGATCACCCAAGATCGATTGAATCTCCCCATTCTACGCTACCATCTTCTGCTACCTGCCACTTGGCATAATATGCAGTGGTAATATCGCCATTTTCATCGAAGTTTACGTCACCGGAAGCTCCCTGGTAGTTGATCTCTTTTCCTTCTCTGATCAACATAAGACCTTCGCCGATATCTGTTACTTCAACACCGGGAGGATTGGCTATAACTCTGATATTGTCCCTTATGGCTGTACCATTAACACTTCCTGCTTTTTCGATTGCCAGGGCAATGACTGCCGCTGCATCATATGTATTAGCAGTGAAAGTGGTTGGAACCACCCTGTATTTTGCCAGATAGGCATCATTGAATGTCTGATATGCAGGCCCTGTGACCGTGGGATCGGGTGCAGTACCTTTGAATCCTGCAATGATGTAGTTTCCTTTTACATCCTTGCCAACAGATTCAGCCAGCCCCTCATCCTTTAATCCTTCAGACAGCAGCCATTCGGTATCGTCCATGGCACCCTTCACATATGCTGCTTTCAGGATCAGGCTGCCGGTCTCAGGGTAAGAGATCAGTATGATGACATCCGGATTATTCTTTGAAGCCTGTTCTATTTCAGAATCGAATATGTTGGCTTGCGGGTCATATTTGATCCTATCCAGTACCTCTCCTCCCATGCTTTCGAACTCCTCTACAAATACCTTTTCAAAACCTACACCATAAGCATTGTTCAGCACAAGAGTGCTGGCTGTAGTATAGTCCTCATCCATTGCCAGTATTGCCATGGCCTTGCCTTGAAGGGCATCTGACGGGCAAGTTCTGAAGTAGAAGTCGTTATCATCATAGGTAGTAAAGTCTGGTGCAGTATTTGATGGTGAAATCTGGACCACATTATTTTTTGTGGTTATTTCAATAAATGATAAGCTTATACTGCTGCCTGCTGCTCCTATAATTGCAGGGACCTTATTTATCTTTACCAGTTTATTGGCGCCATCCACGGCTGCAATCTCTGAGGTCTGGGAATCCTCACTGATAAGTGTTACATGGGATCCTAACAATCCTCCGTTCTTATTCACTTCTTCGATTGCAAGTGTGGCTGAATCCTGCATTGGCCCTCCGTAAGGAGCAAGGTCGCCTGTAATAGACAATAAGGTACCTATTTTCACTTCTGTTGTTTCCTTGATCTGGTCTCCTTGTTCATCATTTTCAACACAACCTGAAAAAGCTATAATTGAAATGATAAATATCAAAGCAATAAATCCGATTTTCATTTTGTTTGACATTATTACACCTCACTAACTTTATTAAGTATTAATATACTAAGTTTTAGAAGTGAAGCTTTTTATTTATAATTATCGTTTTCAAGCGAAATTGTTGTTACCATATTCAAATTATCCACTTTAAGGACTATTCCTGCGAAACCATTAAATCGAATAACGCTATACTGAAAAAACAATTCCATCGTGCACCGATGGTCTAGCGGCTATGACTTGGGCCTTCCAAGCCCACTACCCGGGTTCGAATCCCGGTCGGTGCATGAATTTATTAGTTCAGTGCCTATCACTTTCACACCGCACTTAATTAAAATATATTTATCAGCTAGTAAGAGGTGGTAAGGCATGAGTATATCTCTTTATAATTTTGAAAAGGAGTTTATTGCGCTTAAAGACAATATTTTCAAGACAGATATTTCTGAGGAAAACAGAGAGTTGATTCTGGATTTCACTGAAGACTGCCTCACGGGTTGGAAAGTGCAACGCATTTCGATGGCAAGAGTTATTACACACCTGCGGCGCATTAAGATTCTCACGCAGCAGTTGAATAAAGAGTGGCATTGGTATGATGAGAGGGACACAAAGCGATTATTACTCTGGATGGATGAGAAGTATCCCTTCCATGAGAAAGCATGGTCTCAGCATGGCTATAGGATCTCTTTAAGAAAGTTTGTGACATGGATCCGCAAGAAATATGGGTATCCTGAAGGATATCCCAATAAAGGGATATTTCTTAGTAGACTGGAAGCTGGACGGCATGCTGAGGAAGTAAAATATATTGAAGTCAGGCAGCCAGAGACGCTCAGAGACCCAGAGGTCATTCCTACGGACCAAGAGGTGGAATGGATCTCTAAAGCAACTATAAACCCTAGAGATAAAGCCTTTATCGAAATGAGCATAGAACATGGAGAGCGCATCGGGGCACTCGGGACAAGGCAAATTAAGCACGTTCGCTTCGATAAGTTAGGGGCTCTAGTCACAATGCATGACAAAACGTTCAGGGGTGAACCTGTACGCTATATTTCTTCAACTATGTATCTAAGACAGTGGCTTAATGTTCATCCTTTTAAAGATGACCCGGAAGCCCCCATTTGGATCAAATTGAATAAATTGCCTGAATGTAATCTGGAGTGCACCCCTTCCAGCGGACAGGTAGTTAAGCAACACTATTTAAAGTTAACGCCTCCTCAAATTCAATTGGCGGTAGATATCCTATCTTCGAATGAAGTCGTTTTTCATTATAGACACTCTCTATAAAATTCTCAATATTATCGAACGCTTCATCGAAAGTCCTATAATCCGATAGGTAGACCTCTTCATATTTTAAGGTCTTTATAAAACTCTCAGCAAACGCATTATCATAGGGATTTCCCCGTCTCATCATACTGATTTCTATACTGTGTTCTTTCAGACATTCGATATATGCATTGGATGCATATTGTACACCTTGATCTGAATGATGTACCAGACCATCGATATCCTGGCCTGCCCTACATTCCAGTGCTTTATTTAAGGCATTCAATGTCAACTGAGTGTCGATAGTTCGATCCAGGTCCCAACCAATACATCTTCGGCTGAAAACATCGATTATTACAGCAAGATAAATGAATTCCTTAGGCAACTGAATATAAGTGATATCTGCAACCCACAATTGGTTTATTCTTGCTACTTCCATGTCCCTGGTCATATTTGGATAAATCCTGTGGTTATGGTTTGAATTCGTTGTCACCGGGACAAAGGTCTTCTTTATGCAGAGTAGGTTATCCTCGCGCATCAATTCTAAAACAAGTTTGTTATTTACTTGAAAATCTCTTCGTTGCAGTTCTTTTGTGATGCGTCTGTAACCGTATTTCGGGAATTCTATGGCTATCTGTTGGATCTCATCTTTTAGTTGCATCTCAAGAGGATCGATTTGCTGAGGTAGTCTGTTTCTGCTCACCCAACCGTTATAACCACTTCTGCTTACATCCAGACAAGAGCAGGCATTGGTAATAGATAGGGGGAATTGAGGTAAAAATGAATCGATAAGCGTATACATCACCCCCGTGTATTCTTTCGTCGTTGTTCCTGCAACTTCACTTCCAAGTTGGATAACGCTTTTTTTAAAAAAGAATTCTCAGCATATAGTTCACCAATCACTCTCTCAAGTTCGCCAATTCTTGCATCTTCTTTGTAAAGATTTCCGTTTCCACTAAATGCATGCTCAGGATTTTCTTTAAACTCCCTCTCCCATCTTGAAATGAGAGATGGATGTAAACCATATTCCCTACTGAGCTGTGCCTTGCCCTTACCATTTTCACATTCACGTAAGACTTTCAATTTGAATTCACTTGTGTAAGTTCGTCTGATTTTCATATGTACACCCCAAAGTTATTTATTGCTTAACTAATTGTCCGTTATTTGGGGTGCACTCCAATCCCACTTGATTATTATGGGTTTAGGGAGATGATAAACCGCCTGATAAAACGCCATAATAAGCTTGCTGAAAAGAGTGGCAAACCGAAAATCAGGAAGAATATTACCACTCATCTCTTCAGGTATTATGCACAGACCCGAGATGAGAAGAACAAGATGCCCAGGACTATTATGTGTAAGCTCAGGGGATGGAAAACTGATAGCAGGCAACCTGAAAGGTATGCCCGACTCACAACTCATGACGTAGATGAGTATCTGATGGAGCAACACGGTCTTGAGAATCAAAAGGAAGAGACTCCGAAACTCTCAAGATGCCCTCGCTGCCATGAAATCAACCCGCCATCTTCGGAATATTGCTATAAATGCGGTATGCCTCTGTCTAAAGATTCAATCGATATGGAAGAGCAGGTACGGTCTTTAGTAGATCGGCTATTTGAGGATAAGATGAAATAATGGCCTATGTCCATAAAGCGGAATTTGCCATAGTTTGAAATTGCTCACAAATCCAGAATGAAATGCATAAATAAGTTGACATATAGACTGGTGTATTACAAACATATGGATATAGGTGGTTCTCGAATTGCCAGCGTTAATGGAGCAACATAGAACGGGTCGCCCTCTGCTTGGCGGTATGCGCTGATCCTGGGGGGACTTCGGGATTACGAGGCAACCTTTATTTTGAAAATAGGTTATTAGAATTAAGGTAATGAGGTAATAGAATGCCACCATCTGCAGTTAAGACTATTCGTGATTTAATTTATTGGCAGTATGCTAAAATTATCTCTGAATCCGCAGGAGCGGGGAAGAAGCAGTATGCTTTTGTTATGAATCGTTTTAAGAAATTGCAGTCAAACGAGATTGAATGGTCTGGGGCAATTAGAGAATATATTCGAGAGCGTGAGATGCAAAATCAATGCATTTATTGTGGTTCTACGAAAAACTTATCATACGACCATCTTCTATCTCGCAATCGCAATGGTCCTGACATTTCAGATAACGTTGTAATGGCCTGCAAAAGTTGCAACTCTTCAAAAGGAGATAAAGGCGTATATGAATGGCATAAACTTGATCGGCGTTATGAAGTACCCCGTATAACTGAGGGGAAGTATTTAAAGCTTCTATACAAACTTCATTCAGAAAACGATACTTTAGATGCTGGAAGGGTAGATCTTGAAAGACTCTGTAACGGCTGTGAACTCAAATACTTATGTGAGGATTCCACCTTAACTGTTTATTGTTTAGAAAGCGTTTTAAGAAGGAAATAGTCATGAATCTCTTCGAAATTCGTAAAGACATATTTAATATTTATCTTTCTACCATACCTCTCTATGCACGACACTTCACCCCTCATATTTCTCAGCGCCCAAACTGATAGCCTCCTCAACGGCTGCCATGTCTTTCATTATGAATATTCTTAAATCCTTCGTTTCTTGATAATCAACAGAATTTTTCAAAATAGCACTATATTTCTTATCCTTGCTGACCTTCACCATAAAATCAGTTGGATCCTCAACAATGTAAACATCAAACCCCGCCTTCATTTCCAGATACTTCATTACTTTATTTCTTGCACCCACGCTTTTCATTTCGAATTGGTAAGTTTGTGAGTTGTAATAATCTACCAGGCTTTTGAAAATCTCCTTATCGTCAAAAAAATATTTCAACACGTAGCCCTTGCCTATCTTAAAAACATTTATCCGCTCACGCTTTTTCTGAACATTGAATTCTGCCATAAGGATAAGTGAGGCTTGATGCAAATAAAACCTTTTGGATTTCTATTTCAAGCAAAACGATGAAGGGCTGCAAACTGCCGAATTATTTTCCGGGAAATTCCTTGATCGCTCTTCTCAATGGATCCGATGTAACCCATCCAGGATTATCAAAAACAGCGATTTCGGAATAAAGCTTTTAATCCAGAAGCATATTAGTATCCACCAGCCTTGGAATTGTTAATATTCGCATTTGTGAGTTGGTCAGACGCCAACAACACAACCGGCAAATCTGTGGAGATTCACTCCCCTGCAGTACATTCCACTATCCTTTCCCACATCTCCGGATACTCCCTGGCCAGGATCTCTTCAAGCATCTCCGCAGCATGATTGCTAACCCTGAACCTGGGAATTGTATGATCCAGATACCGGAATAACGCTGCCAGCCGTGGACTGTAGACCGTTATGATCCGACCCTTTCTTGTCTGTGTCTCAGCCAGGGCCTGATCCATCAATGCACTGTCAGGATGTTTCAGCTGTTCTGCCTTACCTGCCCACTCTGATTTTTTCTTTTCACGGGGGGCCTGGACTTCGGATACTATGCGCCCCCATAATTCAGGATATCGCTCAGGCGCAATCAGAGTAAGCATTTCTCCTGCAGCGCCGCCACGGCTGAACTTCGGATTAGAGAGTTCCAGGTATCTCAGGAGCACCGATGCTTTCTGAGAGTATAATGCAATCTTGCGGTCCACGATAGGACCTGTCTTTGCTGCTTCCATAACCTCGTGTAATATTGATTCGTTGAATTCCATAGTATTAGTTTGTTGTTAGTCTTTGTATATATAATATAGGCTCTTCCAGCGTTTCAAGTTTGTACTTCATCTAAATATCATTTATTATAATTAACTATTTATATTATAAATAAAATTAAGGAATAATACATTAGGTGATGTGATATGAGAACTTCTGAAGTAAGAGTTTTTGATGATATAGATCTGGAATTAATTGATATCTTACGGAATTTAAATCTGTCGAGGAATGTGGCTTCAACACTCGTATTTCTTTCCAATGTTGATGAAGCAACTTCAATAGTCTTGGAAGTTGGTTCCCAGCTCAGGCAGCCAGAAGTTAGTATTGCCATTAAGGAGTTAAAGAATTTAGGGTGGGTGGATGAAAGGGAGATCACTAAAGTAGGCAGGGGCAGGCCGATGAAAGTCTATAAGCTTGTTGTTTCGATGGGTGAAATTATAGAGCATCTCGAAAAACAGACCAAAGAAAACACTCAGTGTATGGTGAAAACCATTGAAAAACTAAAAATGTTGAAGTTTAAAAAATGATTAAATGAGGATATAGAAACGCTATGGGGAAAGCATACAGTATAGTGTATAGATCTCTTATTTTTTGCGGTTTTTAGCTCCAGTTCAAAGGTTTGTTTTGAATGTTTCCCTAAAAACTCATTTTTCCAATGCCGGTTGATGTCGGTTTTTTGAAATTCCGCTTAGGATTCCCTTAAATATCGGTGGGTATAGTAGTATAGGCACAACCGCCTTTTCTTTTAGATAAAAATGTATGGGGATAGATGAAACGATAGTGGTAGCCGCTTTTTGCTTTTATCGTGCGCTAAACCGAATTATATAATAATGGCTTATTTAATTCTCTTATCTCCAAATCATAGTAAATATTTTCGCAATCGGCTAACATTTTGTTGACGTCAGCACTATGATCATCAAATTACCGAATTGGTAGATATTGGTAGCTTCTTGGTAGTTCCTACTGTTCTGCCGGGTCCCCGTGTTCTTTCACCGCTGCCTCAGCCGCAGGTCGTGTCCCCGACTTACTGAACAGGCACTCTGAACGTTAATAATTCTTTCAA
>JACUTQ010000034.1 GCA_014859725.1 Methanosarcinales archaeon
ATCTGTGTTCATTCGCGGTTAGTTTGATAGTGTCAACATGTAATGTAACTGTCTCTTCTAAACCAAACCTTTATGGATAATCGCTAAATGGTTGTTAATGATGCAAACTGAAATATCTATCATAATACCCACACTTAACGAAGAAAAATATCTGGATACAACACTTAAAGCACTGATAAACCAGAATACTAATGTCCCATATGAAATAATTGTATCAGACGGCGGCAGTGATGATGGCACCATTGGAATTGCAAAACTCTACACTGATAAGGTGATTCACTGCAAAGAGGTTGGTATAGGATATGGCAGACACTTTGGTGCATTGAAGGCATCTGATAGCAGCAAGTACTTCGTGTTTGTTGACTCAGATACGATACTGCCTAGCTATTTTCTTGCCTGGATGTATGATCGGTTCATGAACAACCCTGGTGTTGTTGCCTTTTCGACACATTTCGATTTCTCTGAACAGTCGCAGCAGTTGAAGCTCGCACAACAGGTTTCGAACCATTATTTTGAAATGCGGGACAAACTTTTCACGACAACACTTCCAGGATTCATCACATGCGTGCGCAAAGATTCTTACTTTAAATGTGGAGGCTACCGTAATGTCTTACTTGAAGATGTGGATTTTAGCAGGCGGATCTGCAAGGAAGGTGAATTGAGATATTACAAGGATATCACGGTTATAAATTCATCCAGGCGGCTTGAAAATATGGGACTTATTGGAACTATATACTACTATGCCCAACTTGATATTGGAAGAAAAATCGATTCTACAATTGTCGATAAGATTAAAAACAAACTCGGTATTGCAGACCTTCGTGAATATATTGGCATACGTGAGTGACCCGACTTAATAAAAATTATCCCCTCAAAACGCATGCGAGATATTGGATTCCAAGTTTGACAGATGGTAGTCTTTTTTGAAGATTATGAAGCTTCCCTGGTCCAAAACTATGCAATTTTGTCAGGAAAAACCATTCAACAGTTTAAATTTTATCATCCAAATTCTATGAAAACCACTGTTTTTAATCAAAATCAGCACCTTACTAAACTCGTAAAAGCCATGGAGGACATAACTAATAAATCCAAACATGCAGCATACTGCTTGATGTCCTTATATCTGCGATTGTTCCATTAATGCTGACAGCCGCTTTTTTAGGAATTGTGATCTGTTCATGCTGCATCTCAACATGTTTTTCTATGGATGGCAGGGCACGGTAAACAGTATCATACGCATTCTGTATTACGGAATCTTCAGATTTGTTCTCATCCATCACAAACCCGAACCTTACGAGATGTTTTCCCTTTGGTGCAAGAGATGAGTCGAAATTACTTATCGGCATTCCTCAGTATGGGGTGTCTTTGAACCATATCTCAGAACCCATATAGTTGAACACGTCCATCTTCCTGTCAAGACCTAACCTGATGGTCAGGTTCTTGGTCTGGACAATTCCGCCAAGATAGTTAACATAAGATCTTGGCAAGTCTTCAACAATATCAGGCAGGTTCTTTGCAAAACCTGTATAGATCACAAGATCGGCATAGTAAGCCTGGTCCGCTTCTACACCTATGACCTTCCCCTCATTTGTGAGGATGTGTTTTACCTCACACTGAGTCTGTGTAGCTCAACCGTTTCCGGAAGTGAGAAGAGAACAGCATTTAACACCGATTTGAGCCCTTTACGCGGATACCCTTGAGCTTGGGCAGTATCACTATTAATTATAAACCTACTGATCGATGCAAACGGGTTTGGAATAGTGCTTTTGATCTGAATTGATGATTCCAATATCCCCGACAATCTTAACCCCAATGATGGATAAAGATTGGAGCCTAATACGGAATGAAGAATAGATTCAGTATGTTGCGGCATTTCTTTCAGTCCCACCCCACTTTTAAAATGCTCCTGTGTAACACTGTCGTGTATGAAACTACTGCCGGTCAGCATCCTGTGAACAGATGTCTCTTTCATAGATTTCCCAGATAGGAAATATGATATTGCATTGACAAGATCATATGTATCCTTTGACAGGGTGCGCAGCAGTGAATCATACACCGATTGTTTAGAGAGGTCTGTACCAAAAGTTGATAGTGTAAGAGCTTTTGTGGTTGCCTGTGACACTATCCCAGCATTGCTGCAAAAACTGAAACAAATAGTACTATAAAAACACGGTGTATAGGGACTTCTTCCATTATTTCATCTTCACTTATTTCGGGAGTATGCATGCTCTCCATTCGGCTTCAGCAAAATGCTTGAAAATTGAAATAACCTCTTTTCCATTTGACCATATAGCAGTTAAATCCTCTTTTCCATTTTCATCTCTGATAATGGCAATTAAAACCTCGCTATCATCTATTACCACTATTCCACCATTTATAGGGGTAGTTTTTATTTTACTGCTATATGTTCTAATCTCAGCACCAGGGAGTTCATTTGCAATTATGCTGGCATCTTTATGTGTATTGCCTGTAATTTTTACCGTCACACCCTTTTTTAAGCTATTCTGAATTGCCTGTTTCACTTTGTTAAGAATTGGATAGGTCTCTATAATCTTGTGAAAAGAAGGATAGGAGGCTGCAAAAATAATCTCGGATTTGGCATTTTCTATCATTTTTATCATCCGCTCATTGACGTTTTTTACGCCATTGATGGTCCAGACAATCTCTTCTTTTAAATCTGCTTCATAGGTCCTGTAAATATTATCCATCATTTCAAGGGCTTTCTGGCTTTCGGCTTCATAGTCATCTTTAAGTTTTTCAAATGCTCTTGCAGGTGATACAGCCCTGAATTTCATGGGTTTGGTGTGCTGGACCTCAATGATCCCCTTCTCATTGAGCTTTGTCAGCACACCATATACTGCAGACCTGGGTATTCCGGACAGGACATGGATGTCTGCAGCAGTCCCACTGCCGACTTTCGTTATTGCAGCCATCGCTTTAGCTTCATAATCGGTCATACCCAGTTTCCGAAGAGTTTCAATTAGATCATTCATTAAACCACTATTTGTCCCATATGTCATTATGTTGTTATTTTTTTCCGTTTAATATACAAATATGTCGGTGCCCCTATAATTCCAAGAACTATCAATATTAAAACAACCGGGCTCTCTTTTACCTTATCGCTAAAAGGGACTGCCGGTTTAACATTAACATTAGCCTTCAAAGCTTTCGAATACTGGATATCTCCGTGTTCATCCTCATATTTGATTTCATTATTTATTGCATAACTTTTTGCGGTTGCTGTTTCATCTACATTGATCTTGTATAGTGCAGTCCTTGTCTCGCCTGGTGTCATATCTCCAAGGTATGCCTGATCATCAGTCGTACTGAACGGGTCCACTGTGCTGATTCTTGCAATCGCATCATAAGCTGTAACATCCCCCACATTCTTATATGTTACTTTCAACATCCCGCTTTCACCTGCTGTCAGATCTGAGGCAGTTTCTGTTACCTCAAAGAATGGTTGCTCTTCAATTTCGATAGTAAGTATTGCAGTCTCGTTTCCTTCTACATTCCAGAAATAGGTCTCACCATAGGGAGCTGACACTGCTGAATCTTTCTGGTAAGTATATGTGATATCAAGACGAAGCTCATAGATACCTGCCCTGGCATTATCATATATCCGGATCGGGAAGGTAAGTGGATCTTTTGTGGACTTCCCTTCCTGAAGCGAGTCTATCAGTACAGTATTTATTTTTATTTCCAGAGGTGTATCCGCATTCACCAATGACAGTTTTCCTGTCATGGATTTTGCGGTTGTAACCTGACGGTCTAAACTCAGTTCCTTTGTTGCAAGACCCATTACAAGTTCTGAACCGTAATTAGCAATATCATTTTTCAGGTGGTCATCATCTGCTTCAAAGCCATAGGTTTCACCGTCATTGAGCAGTGTAATAAAAAGGGTACCTTCGTCTCCCCGTTTGAATGTATTGTCACCTGATATTACAGCAGTTATATGTGGCTGGCCGAACACGTTGTAATAATCATCACTGATCTCATAGACATTATATTCATCCAGTACCGCTGATGTACTAAAAATATTATTGCACAACAGCAGAGCAGTTATTATTGCGAGTAGTACGTTTCTTGATCTCATTTATTCATCTTCCTTTTTATTAATAATTTTATTTATTTTTTAAATTTTAATTGTTGAGGAGTTTTTTCTGACATTCTTTTTCGACCTCCAGATGTCAAGTTGCACCATAATAGGAGGGAGGACTATGAGAGTACTCAGTAGTGAAAATCCAACAGCTATGACGGTAACCACACCGAAATCGCTTAGCATTGGAAAAGGCGTTACAATGAGGGCTGAAAATCCTAATATTACCGTAAAACCAGAGGCGATTATTGCCTGTCCAATCTTTGATGAAGCTGTTTCCATAGCTTCCATGGGGAGGAGCCCGTTTTCACGCTCTTCGAAATATCTCTCCATCATGAGTATAGTAAACTCTGCCCCAATCCCGAGAACAAGTGCTCCAAGGGTGGCAGTTAGAGGATTATATTCCATTCCCAAAAGATACATTACACCACCTGACCATCCCGTAACCATGAGGATCGGCAGGATTGGTACAAATGCCTTCATCCAGTCCCTGTAAATAACAAGCAGTCCAAAAAAGATCAACGTAAGTCCCAGATATCCCGTAGCAGTCCTGCCTGATGTTAGTGCATCCAGGATAGAGGTCATAGCAACCTGCTGGCCGGTAACGGTGGTTGACACACCCGTAGGTGGAGGATACCATTCAATATCGTTCTTGACATTCTCAATCAATGCTGCAGTCTGTTCGATCCTGAGATTTGGGGCAATCTTCAAGTTCAAGATTCCTAAATCTCCACCCATCACATATCGGTCTTTAATAGTACCGGGCAAACCGTCCATAATGCTGTTCACAACAGATGGGTCGGGAGGAATTGAACCGTATGCTAACGTAATGGCAGTAGCTAGACTATCCGAACTTATTATGTCTTTTTGCTTTTCAACTTCATTCCGGCCAAAATCGTCCATCCATTGTATGACAGCAGGGTCTGTAACATCCTCTGCTTTTATGATGATGTTCAGTTGATCCGAACCACCAATCAGATTATTCAATTTGTCAAAATCTAATAAAGGTTTCATATCCTGCGGTACGAATTTTTGAGTATCAGTCTGGACTCCTACATGCTCATCTGCATATAGTCCCCCGATAGTTAACAAACTCGCTATTCCAATCACAATTAACGGGTTTTTTGCCATTGTGATGGAAAAACGGCCAAGAAATCGACCGAAACCATCGGTACCACCATTTTTGGCAATTTTCTCAGTTTTCACTGTGTTTTTACTGTTACCACCATTGCGGCGGGCTTTTTTCAATATTTTTTTCTCTGCCCTGCTGTCCAGCAGGTACAGCACAGGCATCAGTATAAACATGGACACGAAGTAGCACTGAACCACACCGATTAAGCTCATCTTTCCGAAATCCCTGATCATTGGTACCGGTGAGATAAACAGGGCCACAAAACCGAGGCTGGTTGCAATTATCGCCGTGCCCACAGCTGGCCCCATATGTTTTATGGTCTCGATAATGGCCTCGGATGCGGTTTCTCCCCGTGCCAGTTCCTCCTCTGCCCTATTATGGAACTGGATGGCATAGTCCACACCAAGACCGATGAGGATAGGAAATACTGCCATTGACACCATTGTCATGGGTACATTTGTAAAGCCCATAGCTCCGAAGGTATATATGATTCCTATCAGGACTACGGGTAAGGGGAGAAGTTTCCAGCGTACATGTCTGAATGCTATAAGTAGTGCTACTACCATCAGAATTCCTGAAATGGCAAGCATTGCACCCATACTTTTATTCATCTCTTCCTGCATTGCTATCATAAAAGCAGGTTCACCAGTAACGATTGTGGATGTGCCTGCCGGGAAATTAGCCCAGATAACAGCAGTTTTGGTCTCTGACAGCACCCATTCCGTATGCTCTGTCGTAACATCCCCGCTCATTTCAATCAAGACAATTGCATGGCGGTCATCAGGCATCAACTGGGTAAGATATTCCTCAGGAGTGTGGGAAATAATCTGTTGGATGGTATGTTTATCTTCGGGTATATCGGAATGACCGTACTGCTGGGATGCAAAATCTTTTATGAGTGTGACAATGCTGAATGTACCTTTGACATCTTTTTTTCCTTCCATCAATGTTCCCAGTCTATCCATGGCTTTCAGAACTTCAGGGTCTGTAATGTCATCTGATTCTACAAGAACGATTATTGCCGAGGTACCAAAATTTTGTTTATAAAGATAATCAAAATCCTGGTATAGTTTCGAGGTTTTTTCGACAAAGGTATCTGTACCAGATTCAGTACTGATTTTCCCGGCACCGTAGAATGAGGCAAATATTAAAAGAAAAGCTACCAGAAGGATTAACAAAGTGCGTTTTTCTATGAATATCCCGATTTTTTCGTAGATGTCTTTTATGGACAAATTCATACGACACTTCAATACCTGAATAGTATTTAATTCTTTTTGTTATTAAAATAACAACAGATTTGTTTTAATTATTATTACATAATATATAAGTGTCTTAGAATTTATATACCAAATATTCATTGATAACGTTTAATGAGGAAAGTGAATATGAAGGAAACAAAATCAATTTGCCCGGAATGCCATAATCTGATTGATGCGGTAATTTTTGATAAGGACAATAAGACATACATTGAAAAGAACTGCAAAGACCATGGAACATTCAGGGATGTCTATTGGGGGGACTCCAGACAATACCACCGTTTTGATAAATACCTTCATAATGGAAATGGTATCGCAAACCATTTTATTTCGGATAATAGAGGATGCCCCCAGGATTGCGGTATATGTGGTTTGCACAAGACTACAACCATTCTTGCAAATATTGATGTTACTAACCGCTGCAACATGCGCTGTCCCATCTGTTTTGCCAATGCAGCTGCTGCAGGCTATCTGTATGAACCCACAATTGAACAAATCCATGATATGATGACTGTGCTCAGGAACCAGGAACCTGTCAAATGTACTGCGATTCAATTCTCAGGTGGCGAACCCACACTGCGGTCAGATCTGTTTGGACTAATTCAAATGGCAAAAGAAATGGGATTCAAACATATACAGCTGGCAACTAATGGTATAAAGCTTTCAGAAAGTGTTGAGTACTGCCGCAATTTGTCTGAATCCGGACTGAAGACTGTATACCTTCAGTTCGAGGTGTAACTCCGGAACCGTACATGGAAACCAGGGGTTTCAATGCCCTACCGATGAAGTTAAAAGCTATTAAAAATTGCAGAGAGGCTAAAATGCCCATAGATATTGTACCCACTGTAGTCAAAGGTGTAAATGATCACCAGCTGGGAGATATGGTGCAGTTTGCGGCTGATAATGTAGATATTATAAAAGGTGTCAATTTTCAGCCACTTTCTTTTACTGGTCGTATCGATGCAGATAAAAGAGAACAGCAGCGAATAACAATACCTGAAGTGATGAATAATATCGAAGAACAAACAAATGGTATGATCGTGAGTGACGATTTCTATCCGGTTCCTTTTATTGTACCATTGACTCATTTCGCAAATGCTGTGACCGATATTGAAAATGTTGAATTTAGTGTTCATCCCCACTGCGGATCAGGTACTTATTTATATGTGGATAATGAAAAGAATATGATCCCGGTAACAAGATTTGTGGATGTGGAAGGGTTTTTTGAATATCTTGATGAGCTGGCACTTGAGGTAGGGGGTGTTCAATACTTTAAAACCGTTGCACGGTGGAGAGGGATTAGAAAACTTGCAAAAGGAATAAGACAGCATGTGGATGATTCAAACGCTCCAAAGGACATTGATTTTGCAAAGAATTTTTATAACCTGCTAATTGATCGATCTGGTAAAGCAACTAAAGTATTCCATGAAAAAATGATGCTCATAGGAATCATGCACTTCCAGGACCTCTATAACCTGGATATTGAGCGGGTGCAACGTTGTGGGGTGCATTATGCACTACCCGATGGAAGAGTAATCCCGTTCTGTACATATAACACATTGTACCGGACTGAGATTGAGAAGACGTTTTCAAGACCGCTGGACTAACAAATGTTATTGGAAGTATGTTTTATAAGAACCAGCATGTACACAGTCTTTACAATTTTGTTGTCAGGAATGATGGCAGGGATATGAAGAATATACCTGAGAATATGATCTTTACAGGTTATACACATGATGTTAAGGCAGCTCTGTCTGCCAGTGATATATTCTTCTTTCCTTCCATACATGAGACTCAGGGTCTTGCTATTGTTGAAGCAGCAGCCAATAACCGATCAATTGTTACAAGGGATCTGCCTGTATTCAAAGAATGGCTTACCCACGGGCATAACTGCCTGATGGGGACATGTGTCGATGATTTTGCAGCCAGATTAGGGGGGGGAAGCTCATAAATCCGCTGTGAAACATCATGATATTAATAGGACATCCGGATCACTGGCTGGAATATATAAAGAACTATTAGGATAACACGACCATTCGTGCGAAAATGCATAGAGATATTAATAATTAAACATCTAACATAAAAGAGGAGGTTTTGTATATGATTGAAACTATCAGGAAATTGGGTCTTTTTGGAATTGGTGCCTGGGCACTCACTGAAGAAAAGATCAATGCAATCGCAAAAGAACTTGTTGAGAAAGGGGAGATTAACAAGGAAGAAGGTAAGAAATTCGTAAGGGAACTTATTGACGAACAGAAGAAACAGAAAGAGGAAATCGAAAAAAGGATTTCCGAAAAAGTGAAAGAAACGTTCAGCAAGGCTAAAACTGAAACAAAAGAAGAGATAGAACGTCTTGAGAGAAAGATTGACAAGCTTGAAGAGGCAATAGAAAAACTTTCAAAGTAATTATTACAGTCACAGTAATGTTGCAATTGATATTGCAATGTTACTGTTATCCATTACACGCAAGTCAAAGGTTGGCATAGGATATGTTAACTCGCTACTTGGATTTTGAACATATTGACTTTTTTAACCAAACCCACAAAAACATTAGGTGGTATTTATCCTGTATGCCACATAATTTAAATCAACGGGTAATTACATTAATTTATTGCTACTTGCCCCATCATCGAAATATGTAGGAGAAAAAAGTGCCTTTTAGAAAGCTTCGTAGATATAAAATGGCAAAACGGTATGGTACAATCATTGACATACTCATCAAATATGAGTTTGGACATCTCGTGGACCAGATGGGGCTTAAGCCGTTCAAATCAGTCATAAAAACGAGATTTAAAAGTTATACTGAACCAAAAGGTGTTCAGTTGACCGGACCTGAACGGGCACGACTGGTTCTTGAAGAACTGGGTCCCACCTACGTAAAACTCGGGCAGATTCTTAGTATGCGGCCAGATCTTATTCCAATTGAATATGCAAACGAGTTCGAAAAACTCCAGGATACTGTGCAGCCATTTGATTTTGAAGACATCGAGAGTTTGATAAAGGAAGAACTGGGAGCACCCATAGATGAAATATTCAGGGAATTCGGACATGAGCCAATTGCAGCAGCATCAATCGGACAGGTTCACCGCGCAAAATTTCATGACGGTAAAGATGTTGTGGTCAAGGTACAACGACCCGGGATTAAGACAATCATCGAGGCAGATCTGGATATTATTTACAGTATAGCCAGATTTGCTGAAGAACATATCCACGATGTAAGACTTTATAGACCAGTTGCGATCATTGATGAGTTCTCAAGGTCAATCCATGCCGAATTGGATTATACCTGGGAAGCCCGCAACATCGATCGGTTTTCAAACAATTTCAAAGATGACCCCAATATCTATATTCCAGAAGTATACTGGGATTTCAGTAGCGAACGCATCCTTACGCTTGAATACATTAAAGGAATCAAAGGTAACGATTTTAACAAGATAGACGAGTTAGGGCTTGACCGGAACCAGATTGCCACATACGGTGCAAAAGCCTTTATCAAACAGGTATTTGAGGATGGTTTCTTCCATGCCGATGTGCATCCTGGAAATGTGTTCATAATGGATGACGGGAAAATTGCATTGATAGATTTTGGTATGGTCGGACATCTATCAAATAAGATTCGAAATGCACTTATTGATGGACTCATTGCAACAAGCAAAGGTGACGTTGAACAATATGTGGGGATACTCAGAGATCTTGATGTGATCACGGAAGAAGTTAACATAACAGCATTAACTGCCGACCTTGAATACTTGCTGGCCAAATATTATGGCAGGTCTTTAAAACAACTGGATGCACCTGCCATGACTGTTGAAATGATTAGTCTCCTACGAAAACACCAGGCTAAAGTTCCGGCATCCATTGCGTTGCTTTCAAAAGGTGTGGTCACGATCAGCGGATTCGGTACCCAGATGGATCCTGACTTCAATATAACCGTACTTGTAGAACCTTATGCAAAGAAAATGATGTCAGACCGCCTGCGTCCCAGAACGCTAGCAGTCGGCATATCTAAGGATATATGGAACCTCACCCGCACATTGCATAAGGTACCAACGCAAGTATCGCATATCCTCTCCTCTGCTGAAAAAGGATATGTGAACGTGAAGTTCGAACAACACGGACTTGACAGGATTGTTAAGGAAATGGATACTGCAAGCAACCGATTGTCATTTAGCCTGATTATTTCAGCGATTATTGTAGGTTCATCCCTGATAATCCAGACTGGCATGGAACCGTATATCTGGGGTATGCCGGTACTCGGTTTATTTGGCTTTTTAATAGCCGGTTTTTTCGGAATGGGACTTGTGGTCCACATACTTAAATACGGGCGGATGTAAAACATCTGAGTATTTGATTTTAATGAGTGCAACATACAATGCCATGCCACCCGTTTTTCCATCTCTTCCGTCAATATAGATTTTCATATTTCTTCCTAACATTGAAACCAGTAGCAACCGGTTAAACTTTTCTCGGATCTGTGATCTCGCCTGTCAGAGCCGAAGCTCCGGCTGTGGCCGGTGATGAAAGATAGACGAAGGCTTTGGCACTGCCCTGCCTGCCCTGGAAGTTGCGGTTGGATGTGGCCAGGCCCACCTCGCCGTCACCCAAAAGACCGAAGCTGCCGCCCATGCAGGGCCCGCAGCACGGGCTTTCCACAATAGCACCTGCTTCCATGAATTGCTCCACAAGTCCTGCTCGCAGTACTTTCATGTATTCTGTCCGGGATGCAGGGATGACAAGCAAGCGAACGCCTCTTGCCACAGGTTCGTCACCCATGATGTCTGCCACGATCTTGATATCTTCGAAGCGGCCGTTGGTGCATGATCCTACTAATACCTGGTCTATGTGGGTGCCTTCCACTTCTTCCACGGATTTTACATTATCCACATTATGGGGACACGCTACCTGTGGGGGCAGGTCTGAAACATTGTAATCGCGGTACCGGGCATACTCACAATCCTCGTCGCTCTTCCAATTCGGGTCAAGGGTAAAGCCAGGGATGCGCTCCTTGAGATAATTTTCAGTAACCTCATCAGGCTCGATAATACCTGCCTTGCCGCCCATCTCGATGGCCATGTTGCTGATGGTCATGCGCTGGCTGATATCAAGATTTTGAATGGCTTCCCCGCCGTATTCTGCTGCCATGTACCTGGCCCCTTCCGCACCTACGTCTTCTATCAGATGCAGGATGATGTCCTTGCTGTACACATGCTTTGACAATTTTCCGTTCACTTCGAACCTGAAGGTCTGGGGAACCTTGAACCACAGCTTGCCAGTGGCCAGCACTGCAGCCATATCGGTACTGCCAACGCCTGTAGCAAAGGCACCCAGCGACCCGTACGCGCAGGTGTGGCTGTCGCTACCCACTGCCAGGTATCCGGGCTTTATCCAGCCTTTCTCTGGCACTACCTGATGGCAGACCCCTTCAAAGACATCATAGTTGGTAATACCCTGTTCTTTTGCAAATTTCCTGAGCATGATGTGGTTTGCTGCGGCGTTCAGGGAATCGGCAGGTACCTGGTGGTCGAACAGGATCACGATCTTGTCAGGGTCCCAGACCTTGGGATCAGGTTGGCCCTGCATGATCTCCCTGAAACCCTGGACTGCCAGGGGGCCTGTAATGTCGTGGGTCATGGCGCAGTCTATGGAGGCCATGACGAACTCCCCGGCCCTTACAGGTTTGCCGGTAGTTCTTGAAAATATCTTTTCTGTGATAGTGAGATTATCAGAGGTCATAGGATGGTTCTATAAGTGGGGGAATATAATAAAATTAATGCAGCTTTATTCTCAGGATTCCCGTTTCACAATCTTCTTCACCTTATGCCCCCGGAAATTAATTCCACCAACCAATTTGACACCTGGTCTTTTCCTGATAGTATCCACATGGGCACTATCGAAACTGGCTATGATATTCCTGCTAACAACCATGTTGACATTCCCTCCCAGACTCGAAAGGATTTTAAGAATATGTTCTACTTCAGTTTGAGATACACTGTTATTCAGACTTATCAAAAAGGTTTCAACAACCATGGTTTTAGGATTTTCTATTGTGCTGATTCCACCCAGCGTTTCACATCATCTTTCTTAAGTGAGTAATCCGCGGGAACCTCGACTTTACCTGAAGCAATCGCTTCTTTCATGATATTATACAGATCATCGGCATTAGCATTTTTTAGCTTATCAATCGAATCGATCCTGCCAGCTTTTACAAGGAGTTCGGCAGATTGCCTCTCAATCCCTAGACTCCCAAGCTTGGATGTATTGTCAATAAGTTTTGCCATGGAAATGAATTTATCTGCAGTGCTTTTTCCCACCAGCTCACCTACAGTTTCGGCATCCGCAGCAGCAAGGTCCTTGATGGTAAGAATACCTGTTTCCCTTATTTTAGAGCCTCTTTCAGGACCGATCCCTTCGATCATTTCAATGTCCTGGCTTGCCAATACCAGGTCCACAGGCATGCCCGGTTCAGCATCTGTACCCGCGACAGGATTCTGGTCTATTATAATACCTGTTTTAAGTGTACTGCTACGTTTTATAATCCTTCCAATTCTCAATTCCTTACTTTCCAGCATGGTCCTGGCCATGTTGATAATTTTCCCGGTAACATCCGGGACTTTCAGGGCTTCAGTGGTTGAGACTATCAGGTCTACATGTTCACCTTCCACGATCTTTATACCTGCCTGTGGATCCTGATTAAGAATTGTATCTGCTTTTTCATCACTGACCTGCTTTACAATATTTCCTATTTTAAGATTGGCTGAGCTTATCAGGTATTGTGCCATGTCCAGTTTTTTTCCAACAAGTCCTGGAACTTCTACGATCTTTTTTGCTGATACTACAATGTCCACAAGGGAACCAACAATTGAAGTGGTTCCCGCTTCAATACTCTGGTTCAGGACCGTTCCAGGTGTGGATTTTGATGCCTGTTCAGTAATTCCTCCCACCTCAAGCCAGCTGTTTGCCAGAATATCTTGAGCACTATCAATATCCAGTCCAACGATATTGGGCATTTCCACATACACTATCTTTGAGATCGTTATATCTATAAGGGCGTCTGGAAGGGTTAATGAACCAGCTGAAGGGAGCTGGTCAATGACCATACCCTGGGGTGAATTGCTACCTTTTTCACTGATTGTACCTTGCCTGAAACCTGCATTGCTTATTGCATATTTGGCTTCCTCAGTGGTCATTCCGGTAAGGTCGGGGACTTCAAGATATTCGGAAAGATCATCTTTCGGGCTTGACCTGATGGTGAATTCAATAGTACTGAGATTTTCAGGAGGGATGATATCGTCAGGTTTTGGTAACTGGAATTGTAGTTCATTATCCTGAAGTGAAAGGTTTGTCCTGAGTTTCACATCCATGCTGCTGATAATGTAATTTGCTTTTGAATCTGGCTCGTTCAATTCATGGGCCATACTATCCAGGGACTGCCTGAATGTAGTTATAAGGCTTTTAGAGGGGATTTTTTCCCGGTTCCTCTGGAGTATCTGGATATTATTCTCAAGCTCTGCCTTTTCTTTTAACAATCCGGCAATTTTATCTGACAGGACGTTTTTCTCCAGTTCGATAACTACTTTATCAGAAATGATCGTGTTGAAATTATCTGTGAGGGCTGTTATCTGGATATCTTTGTTGTGAAGTTCAGCTTCCACATGATCAATTGCCCCCCTCACTTCTATGAGACTTGATTCTTCAATTCCCTTCGCTACCCTGAGATTTTCCAGGTTTTGCCGAAGATTAATAATGAACGTCATATCATCCGTACCTTATGTTAATCATGAACAATTTGATTGGAAGGTGGGACTGAGACAAATTTTGCTTTAAGTATACTTGCTCCATTTACATCATATTCATGAAGGTTCTTATATGATGCATTCACTGGTGCAGCAAATAATTTCGGCAGATAACCACGGACAGCTCCCTTTGAATCCTTTTCCTCTTTATATTTCATTGTGAGTGCCATCTTGAGTTCAAGTTCTACTTCAGGAATATGATGCCAGCTTGCCTGGATGTCATATTGGCTTAGTATCTCATCATTGTCAATGGCAAGCTGGGTGTCAATGGAATTTCGATCCATTGCCTGCTGGGTCTCAGAAATGGATTTCCCAACTTCTGTGATAATCTTTGCTAAGGGATTTACCAATACTTCTGCGATAACTTTTGTATTATTTTCAGTCACACCTATATCTCCATAAAAAAAATAAGGGAAAGGAGATTACCGTTATGTGGTTTCTTTGACCTTTACAGTGGGGACTGCTCTTGAAGGCGGTGGTACAGGTTTTAATGTGGTACGCAGCAGACTTGTGCCCTCTTCTTTAAAGGAATACTTGGAGTTATATTTAGCATCGAAGGTTGATGAATATGCCACAGTAGTGGTGTTTTCGAATTTTACATTTCCCTTCCCAAACAATAGACTGGCCAGCCAGCCAGAACTGTAGCTACCGCTTATTTTATTGGTACTGGATAATGAGAATTTACTGCCGTATTTTATCTCAGCCGAACTTTCCCTCATCATGGTAATGGCCATTTTTACCTCAATGATCGACTCAGTGAATTCATAGAACCTGGGTTCAAGACCATAGGTAAGTAAAGACATAGGTGCATCATTGGTAACTACATCGGTTGCCGTAACATTCCCATCAGCATCTACAGTCTCTTCAATATACATTACAACGCTTCCAACAGCAAGTTCTGTTTGCGCAAGAGTCTGAGCTACCTGAACCGAGTTCATGTCAAGTGCCATCTGTCCTTCAGCTATTGCCAGGGCCATTTCTTTTATCATTTCACCAAAAGGTACATTCAATAATTCTTGTCCAACGGAAACCATTCTTTTCACTCCTCTAACTCATAACTTTTTAAATTTATACAGTAAATTTGGATACAATGATATTTAAATCTTTGGCAAATTTTGTCCCGAAGCCATCCAGATACAAAAATATATATATATTCATCTCTCATTTATTATTAAAGGGGTTATAAATATGAAATGCGAAGTTTGCGGAGATGAAAGTGATACACAGTATTGTTCCCATTGCGGTCCTGTCATGAATGATTTGATCAGGAAAGTGGGAGAAGCACGCTGGAATGCCATGGATGATTGCTCATTCATATATCCAATGGTAAAAAGGGTGGCAAAGGGTGAGCTTACAGTCAATGATGTGATACAGGAACTGGAAAGGGAAGATTAATATCTGGTGCATCCGGTACCTTTGAGGTACAGTTCTTGAATTCGAACGAGCAATATGTATGCACAGTATGCGGCTACAACATGGTAGGGTACCTGGCCGATCACTGTCCGTTCTGCGGGGCTCCTAAAACGAAATTCATTACGTCAGAGGAATGCTCTGCCAGGTATCACGTGATCGAGATACCTATCACCAAAAATGTATCAAGACTGAACTCATCTCCCAAACTAGGCCTTGAACATGCTGCTTATCGCATTAAAAGCGATGATAGGACGTTCTGGATGGACTGCCCATCATGTTTTGATACAACCCTGGCACCAATGGATGACATATTGTTTACCCATTTCCATTTTCTGGGGGCATCAAATCAGTACAGGGAGTATTTTTCATCAAAGGTTTGGATCCACCAGGCTGATTCCCGGTTCGAAATATGCAGGGGATTTCCCTTTGATAACACGTTTCTGCAAAGCTTTGAAGAGGGTGGGATAGAAGCCCATCACATTGACGGGCATACACCCGGCTTTGTCTGTTACTTTTTTGAAGATGTGTTCCTCATGTGCGATTATGTGTTTTATGGAAAAAAAGGGATGCGATTCAATCCTTTCGGGCCAGTTTCTGAGACTATTGAAGGTGGATTTCATATAAAAGAATTATTGGATGGCCGGGATATCAGCAAAGTCTGTGCTGTTGATTATGTGATGGACTTTAATGATTGGATCCTGGGATTTGATGGGCTCCTGGCATCAGTAAAGAATTGAAAAATTGGTTCAAGCCAGCATGCAGGCCGTCTGTTTGTGCCTGAATACCAGAAAGACAGCAGGCTCTTTAGAATTGGTCCTGTGCCTCACTCCTGCAGGTACCAGCACGCCCCTGCCAAGGGATAGATCTGCTGTGGTATTGTCAGATTCTATTACCACATCCCCTTTGTAATGCATGAAGAACTCGTCATAGTCGTGGACATACCACTTGCCTTCACCTTCGCACAGCACTGCTCTAAGCAGCGAATCATCCACAAATACCATATCATGGGGGCGTCTGGGAGAGTTCAGTTTTTCAATTTCTTTTTCAAAATCGATGATCTTTATATCCATAATAATTCTCCATTTGTTGAATACATTTTTTCCATCCATTGATTTTGCTCTTGCATATCCTTGTTTTTGTGACACCATCAATTCGACATTAAATAGCAATTAAAAAATCTCATCCAATTGCACATATTCTTCAGCACTTTCCAGACCATGTGGTTTGCTATCAGTAATCAACAGCACAGGTGCATTGATCGCCTTCGCAGTCTTTATGGTGGACATGGGATACTCAACTGAGGGGGAGACCTTCAACTTAAGGATTTATTTGTCTTGAAAAACAATCTCGTTTGATGTC
>JACUTQ010000035.1 GCA_014859725.1 Methanosarcinales archaeon
TTAATAAGAGTAAATCGTTTATACTTTCCTTTGCTAAGTGTCTCCAATGATCAATGAAAGGGATAATGCATTATTTGAAGCAGGTATAAAATTAGGAGCCTTATATCACCAGTTCGTAGGTTCCCCTGTCAGCATGGATACCATAGAAAGCCTGGAGCAGGCAATCAGTGAGAGTATTTCAGTCCAGCCATATGTGGAAAATATTTCAGTAAAAATTAACAGGGATATGGTGGCAGCCCATAGCAGCGGAAAATTTGGATATTGTGAACTCGAAGGCCGGATGCTGGAGGTCGAAGCATTAATAGTGTACGGACAAATTACTGTAAAAGTTGGATTAAAATTCGATCAACCGCTGGACTACCCATTAATGCAGATCATTGAAGTGACAGAAAAATAAAACGGAGATTATCAATGCCCATTATTGATCTATTACGAGTTATTTATTGTACTCCTTTTCTCATTTATTCATGTTATACAGATATCCTTACACGCAGGGTATCCAACCAGGTATGGAAGATCATGTTGGTTGGTGGGGCATTATTTGTTATATATGACCTGTTAAATGGCGGGTTGCTTGCTCTATTAATTGTAGCATTGTCCGGGGGCATTATTTTCATTTTTGTATATATACTGTTCCAGCTGGGGGGATTTGGAGGGGCCGATGCTAAGAGTCTGATTGTCCTTGCCATTGTTATACCTATATACCCTGAAATCGAGTTATTAGGACTAACCTTCCCTCATCAGGGAGTGCCCTTAATTAACCTGTTCGCTTTTAGTGTATTCGGGAATGCGGTGCTATTAACAATAGTAGTGCCGCTGTCATTGTTATTGTACAATTTATTGACTCTAAAACCTCGGGAGATACTGGAAAAACCTGCATATATCTTTGTAGGATACAAAGCAGATATCTCAAAACTGTTGAACAGCCACATCAAGTTGATCGAAGAATATTACCTTTCAGGTAATGAGGTCCAGACCAAATTCAGGCGTGGTGGCGCAGATATCAATGAAGACACAGTTTCAGAACTTGAAAAATTTGCGACTGGCGGGCTAATGGACCGGAGAGTATGGGTAACACCTGGTTTGCCATTCATGATCCCTATCACGCTGGGATTTTTTACAGCCGTGTTTTTTGGGGATCTGATATTCATGCTTGCAAAATTACTATTAAATTACTAAGGTAATCTAGGTAATCTCCCGTATAGTAAATAACATAACAAAAAAGGAAGAATCCCATGGATATAACCCCGGCACTTACCACCTTCGGACTTATAGCACTGGCAGAGTTCGGAGATAAGACCCAGTTGATAGCGATCGCATTGTCTGCAAGGTATTCCAGGGTGCATGTTTTTGCAGGTTTGATATCTGCTTTTATAGTGCTTACCGCCATTGCTGTGGGTGTGGGAGAAGTAATATTAAATTTTGTCAATCCACATATCATCGGGTTCGGTGCAGGACTACTGTTTATTCTATTCGGGATAATGACATTACTATGGGATGACAATGATGAGGCTTCTATAAAGAATTCAGGAGCCAGTAGTGTCTTTTTTACTGCTTTCAGTATGATCGCGTTGGCAGAATTGGGAGATAAGACCGAAATTGCAGTTATTGCCCTGTCCGCCCGGTTCCACGCGCCAATTATGGTGTTTCTGGGTGCAGTATTGGCTCTAGGTCTGATCAGTGCAATGGGTGTAGCTATTGGAAGTAAGCTGTCAACAAAGATCGCGCTGGATAAACTCAGGATAGGGTCTGGAATTTTATTTATTGTATTCGGGATAATGTTCCTGATCGGAAATTAAATTTACGCAAATGTTTTATCAAACAAAAACATTATACTTTACACTCAACAGTATTTTTATTCGAGGTGAATATCAATGGGTTTACAGGAAATTTTAAAAGCTACCTTTAAGGGGGAAACCACGGAAGTTGGATGGTATCTGGCAATGTCAAAGATCGCTGAAGAAGAGGGACTTTCACATGTTGCCACTTATTTACGACAGATCGCAATGGATGAGGCATGGCATGCTGCAGAAGTAGCCAAACTTCTGGGTATGGTAAAGGATACCAAATCCAATCTTACCATGATGCTTGAAGGCGAGACTATGGCAGAGGTTGAAAAAGGAGAAGCTGCCGAGATGGCACGAAAGGAAGGAAATACAGCTGCAGCTTTGTTCTTCGAGAGTGCGGCAAAGGATGAGGCCAGGCACAAAGCAGGACTTAAAGGGATCGTAGAAAAACTCTAGGTCTCAATTACTTTTTCCAATTATTTTACCTTTATTTCATCATTTTTCTATTCACAGCAATATTAAACCAAGTTGATTGGAAATAGTACCCACAACAATTGACAGTATAATGGTAAATCCTGAGATCAGTATCATATTCTTCCACCCCAGTTCTCTACCGATAACAGCTATTGTAGCTGCACACGGGACATAGATGGTTGCCACCAGTGCAAATACATATATCTGCAGCGGGGTCATTGCATCGATAAATATGGCAGTACCTGCCAACACAGCCAATATTTCCAGCGCCATTTCCTTACGCAGGATGCCAAAGATAAAAGCAGTAGCAGTAAATGCTGGCAGGCCCAGCATTCCCACGAAAATTGGACTGGCCATATTCTCAAATACTGCCAATATCCCTAAAGTATCTATCACGCCAAGTAAACTGCTGCCTAATATCAGGATCGGGAAAGCCACGAATGTAAATCCTTTCATCCTGAACCAGGTTTTCTTTAGCATTACCTGCACATCAGGTTTCCTGAGCGGCGGCATTTCCATGATAAAGCCCACTTGATCACCTGACAATCCCTTACCCAATGTCCATCCGGTCAATAAGATAATGAAAAGTTCTATTACATATATGGAAATGGCGGCCCAAAATCCCACAAATGCACCTACTAGCCCCATGATAATAACTGTCCTGGCTGAGCAGGGTGTCAGGGCGATCATAGCTACTGTGATGATCTTTTCTCTCTGTGTATTAAGTGTACGGGCTGATATGATTGCTGGGACATTACAGCCGTATCCCAGAAGCAAGGGTATGATAGCACGTCCGTGTAAACCCAGCCTGTGCATGTACCTGTCCAGCAAAAACGCCACTCTGGGGAGGTATCCCGTACCTTCCATTAACGACAGGAACACATAGAACGTCCCGATAAAGGGTATAACGATAGCAAGCCCTGCCTCAAGACCTAATAGACCATAGATGATTGCACTTAAAGCTAAGGGATTTATTCCACTTAATGCCGAACCAACAGGAGTGATCACATAGGTTTCAAACAGGTTTACGATCCCTATCTCAAGATAACTGCCCACATTGAACACTACATAGAACATGATAAGCATAAAGGCTGCAAATATGGGCAAACCCCATATATTGGATGTCAGGATATCATCAACACGATCTATGAATTTCTTGGAAACGTCACTTTTTTTAAGTACTGTCTGTACCATCGAGCCTGATTCACCATAACGATCCCTTGTAATGGTATCTTTTATTGATATACCGTGGTCTGCTTCGATCTCAGGGGAGGCTTTTGATGCTTCCAGGACTTTTTCTGGATTTTCACAAAACCCTTCTACAAATTCCTTATCTCCTTCAAGGGCTCGAATACAGATACTGCGGCTTGTTTCAGGCACCTGCTTCCTGATATTTTCAATTGCACGCTCTACATGGTCGTCATATTTTACTCTTCGTCTCATCTTCTTGCATCGCTGGTGGCGCCTTGGTTGAACCGCCTCGATGGCTTTATGCAATGTTGTATCAATCCCGCTGCCTTTAATGGCAATAGTCGGAATAATATCTACACCCAGTTCTGACTCCAGGGCTTCAACATCGATCTTGATTCCCATTTGTTCGGCGGCGTCGATCTGGTTCAAGGCCACAACCATTGGTATATCAATCTCCAGCAACTGCAAAGTAAGATTGAGGTTTCTTGTCAGTCTGGTAGCATCTACGACATTTATGATCACGTCAGGACAATTTTGGATTAAGAATTTCATTGCTACCCTTTCATCCTCGGTGGATGCGGATAGAGAATAAATGCCAGGTAGATCTACCACATTTATTGACTGCCCTTCATGTTTTACTGTACCTTTTGTAATCTCAACTGTAGTGCCTGGGTAATTGGACACATCCACACCTATACCGGTCAGTCTTGAAAAAAATACACTCTTACCCACATTCGGGTTACCTACCATGGCAATGGTCAATGGGGTGTCAGGATCAAATTCGTTTTTTGTATCACAACATGATTTCAATTATTTCACGCTCTTTCGTCCAGGACGAGAATATTTTTTGCTATATCGCTACCTATAGCAACTTCAGCACCCATGGCAATTATGGACAGAGTACCTTTTCCAAGTTTACGTTTGATCTTGATCTTCTGGTCAGGTATGAGACCGATCGCTGATAACCTGTCCTTGACCTCCCGGGTCAGGGATATTACTTTTATTGTACCGCTTTCTCCTTCTTTTAATTCTGATAATGGAATATAATCCCTGTATGTTTGTGATGGTTTTGTGGGACAGCACTCTCCCTGACCTATGGGATTTCCATCTGGACAGATGTCCGGATGTCCCATATATGCACACATCTTCTCAAGAGTTGAATCTGAAATTGAGTGTTCCATTTCACAGGCTTCCTTATGGGCCTTGTCCGCTTCAGCACCCAACACATCAACCAGAAAGGTCTCTAATAACTGATGACGCCGTTTAATTCTCAGTGCTTCAGTACAACCGATGGAGGTCAGGGTAACCCCATAATAAGGTGTATATTCAATATATCCCGCCTCAGATAGCTTTTGAACCATCTCTGTAACACTGGGAGCTGATAGATTCAATTCATCTGCTATCTGGTTCGTTTTCGCCGGGCCGTTATTTTTTTTGGTAAGAAAGAGAATAGTCTCAAGATACTCCTCGATCCGTTCATTTACCATAATATTTCACAACACCACATTTTAGGCACTCCTAAATATATAGTTTTTGATTTAATACTTTCCAATATTATTATATGATTTGAAAAACAAGGAGTAATACAATAAACAGTTAAATAATGTAAGGAATTAGTTTTCTCATCAGTTTTCTGTTCCAGTTTAGGAATTTTTAACAAATACATTATCATTCAACAATTTACGACCAAAATTCAATCATGAAAGAACTTATCACCAGTACTAAGGAAGAATTAGCAAAAATATTATGGAAGTCAGATCCTCATATTTATAAGATACTCAAGAACAGTTCAAACGTTCATGATTCCAGAAACCGGATATTCCAGTACTTGAACAATGTAGATGCATCACTTTTTTCCATTTATTCACACACATCTTCAAGGGAAATGAACATCCTGGAAAAAAAGAATGCCAGGGATTGTATCAGAGTCCTGAGAACCATATTGAGGACGCAAAATGAAAAGCAGACCCATTTTTCAGCTCTCAGGGTGTTTTACAGGATCGTAAAAGAAAAAAGAGTGCAAAAGAATATCAGTAAAGGATTTCTTTGCGAATTCATTTTTCTTTTCAGAGGTCTGAACGGAAAATCCGGGTTATATGCCGAAAAGGTAACACCGTTGTATTTGAAATTATCAGGAAAAGAAGCAGCTCTTGAGCGCACCATATTTCTTGATGAATATGCAAGTAAAATGGAATATTATTTTAAACGATATCGGACAGGACTTGAAGATGATCTTGTACGGGAAAGAAATGAATTAAAGAAAGATATTCTCCATTTTTTCGATGCAAATGAAAATGACTGGAACGATTATATCTGGCACCTGAAACACATAATCTCGGATTCTAAGACCCTGCAACATTTGGTAAAATTTGATTCCAATGAGATCAGGGGATTGGAATTAGCTGAAGAACACAACATTTCGTTCCAGATAACACCGTATTACCTTTCATTATTTGATAAGGAGAACCGAAAGCAGTATGACCACTCAATAAGAGCTCAAGTGCTCCCCGGCGTAAATTATTGCAGGAATTACTTGAAAAGCAGAGAATCCGGTGAAAGCCTGGATTTCATGGAAGAAGCATCCACCAGCCCCATTGAAAGTATTACCAGGAGGTATCCGGAAATATTGATCTTAAAACCGTTCAATTCCTGCCCCCAGATATGTATCTACTGTCAGAGGAACTGGGAAATTAAGAGCCTTGATGAAAGTAAGACCACAGAAGATTCTGTATTGAAGGCTATTGAGTGGATCAATAATAATCCTCATATCACTGAAGTACTGGTCACTGGCGGAGATCCATTTACCCTGGATGATTCCTATTTGGACGGGCTGCTGGGGCGTATTTCCCAAATCGGTCATGTGGAGCGGATCAGGATCGGAACCAGAACGCTGGTCACCTTACCTTCCCGAATCACTGACAACTTAATAGACATACTCAGTAAGTACCATTCATTGGGTAAAAGGGAAATTTGTATAATGACCCATTTCCAGCATCCAACAGAGATCAATCCTGATACACTGGAAGTGGTTTCAAAGATCAAGAAACATGGCATCAATATCTATAATCAACAGGTATTCACCTATTATAACAGCAAGAAATTTGAGACCTGCCTGCTGCGAAAGACCATGAAAAAATCAGGAATTGATCCATATTATACCTTCAATACGAAAGGCAAGGAAGAAACAATAGATTACCGGGTGCCCATTTCCAGGATCGAACAGGAAAGACATGAGGAAGCCAGGTTACTGCCCGGCCTTGAGAGGACCGACGAACCTGTGTTCAATGTACCCAGGCTGGGAAAATCACACCTGAGGGCCTGGCAGGACCATGAAGTGATCATGATACAGCCCGATGGCAGGCGCATCTATCGTTTTTATCCCTGGGAATCCAAGTTGAAACTGGTTGAATCATATAATTATATTGACGTGTCCATTTACGATTATCTAAAACGGCTTCATCAGGATGGAGAGGATATTAACGAGTTCAGCTCGATCTGGTATTATTTCTAGATCTCATATCGTTTGGATGACCATATCTCTTTTAAGATCTTATCCTCATTCTTTTTATCCACTGAAACATCAAGACTTCTCTCAATTACTGGATAATTAAGGTCTTTCAATGTCTCGAACACGAGTCTTGTGTCCCCGCTTGCCACAATAAAGTCGATCTCCATACCGGATTCTTTGACCATAGAATGCAGTGCACTACTTACTTTTTTCAGATGATGCTGGATATCCTCATCACGAAGTTTCTCAAACCTGCGCTGACTCCAGCCCCCTTTGGTATGCTTTCCTTTTACACTGCTTCTTACGATCTGGTGGGAAGTAAATGAATCCTGACTGCCTGTGATTCCAATAAATGATTCACCAGCATGAATCAGCAGGATTAGAAGGTCGACTTCTTTTTCTATTAGGTGTTGAAGGGGTACGGTATCGAACCTGTTATCCAATTTCCACGAACTTGACTCTACAGGTAGAAAGGGTGCTACTGCTTCCCGGATCATTTGATTAGTATCATAAAAGACAACAATTCCTGTGGACGATCCTATCTTATCTATCAGACTAATGTTTTTTGGTTCCAATGAATCTAAAAGTTCATTTATATTTTCCAGATCTGATAGTGATTCTCCTGATTTGAGATATAAAGTAATTAAGCTGTTTTCCATTGCTTTGATGGAACTTATTTGAATGAAATACCTATCAATTGCCTGTTTTGAGATATTGCTGATATTTCGAAAAGTGAGTTCATTTGCAGTTTTTTGGCGCAATTTGGATAATTCATATTCCAGGGTCTCAATCTTTTTATTTGCAGAATTGAGTTCTTCTTCAACTACCTGCTTTTGGGACACAGCTTTTCGTGCAATCTCTTCTTTTGCTTCAAGTCGGGCTGTTATTGAGTCCTTTTCTGATCTTTGCTGTTCAAGCAGCGCTTCAAGTGAATTTATGTAATCAAGTTCTTTTTTCCCGAATATTTTTTTTAGCAATTATCGAATCTCCCTCATCTTGTCATTTTCACCAAATGCCCTGGAAAATATCTTATAGAAATCAAATATCTCGAACTTTATTGGTTCATTTGCTTCTTTTTTCAGTTCCAGCCCCCTTTCAAACGATAGGATACAGAAAGGACAGTTAGTCAATAACCCATCCACACCTTCTTCCTTTGCCACTTCCATCCTCCGTATCGCCAGTTTATCAGCAACCTCGGGGTAGGCCGCCCGTACACCTCCCCCGCCCCCGCAGCACAATCCTGAAGAGGGAACCCGGACCAGTTCCATGCCTGGTATTTTCCGGATAAGGTCAATATAAATGGATTCATCAAGTCCACTTGCCCTGATATGGCACGGATAATGATACATGGAACGCATATCAATGTTATTCAGGTCTTTTGTGTTAAGGATACCCCTACTGTCCATCATTGTCATATATTCACCCACATCATATATCTGGAAATCGAAATCAAGCCCGTATTCACTTGACAGCCTGGGGTAATCGTGCCTGAATGTGGAGTTGCAGCCCGAACAGCTGGTCAGGATGTGGCTTACACCGTGATTGGCATAGGTATTGAATATCTCGAAGTTCTGGGATATGAAAGGTTTCATGGAATCCAGCATACCAGCCCTCATGAAAGGACTGCCGCAGCATACCTGTTTTTTGGGTATATGGATCGCTACGTTGTTATGTTGGAAGATATTGATGATGGCTGCCGCTGTATCCTGCTGCCTGCGGTTTATGATACACCCAAAGAACAACACTACTTCTGCTACCGGTTCACCTTCAAATTCCTTAATAAACAGCTCATTTATTCCATGAAAATCGCGTTCATGATCAGGATATCTTTCCACGGCAGGAGGGGTTGTTACCGGAACACTGCCCCCTGTATCCAGTACAGACATTATGAGGCGCTTATGGGCTGGCATCGGACCGAAATCATGATCTACCGCCCTGTGCCGCAACTCTTCTATTACATCCCTTCGTATGGTAAGATCCTTGGGACAAGCGATCTCACATTCCTGGTCCACAGGACATTTATAGAGCCCCAACTCAACAAGCTGCCTTAACCTGTCATTACCCAATGCATCCCGGGGGTCGGATGCAAACCTGAAGCATTTCGCAATAGCTGAAGGACCGATAAATGACCTGTCAACATCAACCACATTGCAGTCGGAATAACAGGCACCGCAGAAAATACAGTCATCAACTTTGTTCAATTGTTCTACATCGGAGGGGGTTATCCCGCATTCATCATTGGTTGTAAGATCTGTGATAAGCCACGGCTGAACCTGTTCAATTGTCCGGTAAAATGGGTCCATATCCACTACCAGGTCTTTTATCAGACGCAGATGGGTAAGCGGTTCGATCAAGATACTGCCATCCTTTACCACATCCAGTGCCTGGGTTTTGCAGGCCAGCATTCCCCTGTGATTGACCCGTACTGCACATGAGCCGCAAATACCGCATCTGCAGGACCGCCTGAATGTAAGACTGCCATCCTGATGTTCCTTGATCTCTATCAGGCAATCCAATATTGTCATGCCTGTGGTAATATCCAGCTCAAATTCCTGAAGAAAAGCTTTCTCATCCCTATCCGGATCAAACCTATGAATCCTTAATAAAACCATTAATATATCCTCCTCTGGGGTGAATATTTAGTAATCGTCACTGGCCTGTATTCCAGCACCGGGCCAGATTCTCCGGGATATGCCAGGGTATGGACAAGCCACTGTTCATCATCCCTTTTTGGGAAATCTGACCTGGAATGTGCGCCCCTGCTTTCATTCCTTGCAAGTGCACCCGCAGCTATTATCTCTGAGAAATCCAGCAGGTTCCTGAGTTCCATAGCCTCTACAAGTTCGGTATTAAAGATCATCCCTTTATCCTTGATATTGATACTATTGAACCGGGATTTGAGTGTCTTGATCAATTGCAGTGCCTCTGTCAAATCCTCTTTATTCCTGAATATCCCACATTTTTCGGTCATTGTGGACTGGAGATCAGACCTGATATCTGCCACATTTTCACGCCCGTTTTTATATTTTATCTCTTGGATCTCTTGCTCAACATCTTCCAGCGTACTGGCAGGCACAGGTTCCAGACCAGTCTTTTTCACGAACATTTTAGCACTTATCCCGGCCCGCCTGCCAAACACGATAGTCTCCATCAGGGAGTTCCCGCCAAGGCGGTTGGCACCGTGCACGCTGACACAAGCACATTCCCCTGCAGCGAAAAGGCCGCTGGTACCCGGAACCTGACCGTTAACATCAGTGGGTATGCCTCCCATGGAATAATGGGCAGTGGGCTGAATAGGAATTGGCTCTTTAATGCAATCGACACCTGCAAAACTAAGAGCAATATCATGTATCTGGGCCAGCCGTTCCATGATCAAATCCTTACCAAGGTGCCTTAGATCCAAATGCACGCCTCCATCCATGCCCCTCCCCTCATTGATCTCGGTCTGGATGGCTCTGGCTATTACATCCCTGGATGCCAGTTCCAGTTTTGTGGGTGCATATCGTTCCATGAAGCGCTCACCCAGGTTGTTGATCAGGTATCCTCCTTCACCCCTGGCTCCTTCTGTGATCAGTATCCCGTGTTTGTATAATCCTGTGGGATGGAACTGCACGAATTCCATATCCTGCAGGGGCACACCTGCACTGTATGCCAGTGCCAGCCCGTCCCCGGTATTGGCATGGGCATTTGATGTGATCTTGAAAGCCCGGCCGTACCCGCCTGTGGCTAAAAGCACGGCCTTTGACCTGATAAGTTCAGTTTTTCCTCGTGTCATGTCATATACCACCACTCCCCGGCAGATATTGTCTTTAATGATAACGGAAAGCACATGCCATTCTGAATATACCCTGACCCTGTGTTTCATTAATTGTTCATACATGGTCTGCAGCAGGATATGCCCGGTCTTGTCAGATGCATAACACGTGCGTGGATACGTGTGCCCACCGAAATCCCGCTGGGCTATCCGGCATTCATTTGTCCTGCTGAATATAGCACCCATTGCATCCAGGGTCCTGATATCGTCCGGTGCCTCTTTGCACAGAATTTCTATGGCATCCTGGTCACCCAGGTAATCACTCCCCTTAACAGTATCCTGGATATGGGTTTCAAGGCTGTCCCCGACTTTGTTTGCCCAGTCATCCAGGACAGCAGCGATCCCACCCTGCGCTGCGCCTGAATGTGAACGTAAGGGGTGGACCTTGGATATTAGGGCCACATCTATTTCTTTACTGGCTTCCAGAGCAGCCCTCATTCCGGCCAGGCCGCCGCCAATTATAAGGAGGTCGTGAGTAATCATGTTTTTATTTTATTCACATTAATCTGCAATATATTTGTGGTAGTGTGGAATTTCTCATTTCATCCAGTAAAAAGATACATCAACCATCAGTCACATCCTACCACCTAAATGCTACCACCAAAAATCGAGCAGGATATCGGCATTTCAGTCTATGCCACCTCCACACCGGGCCTTAATGGGACTATAAAACAGGTGCCTGAAGACTTTTTGGTGCAAGAGATCACAAACCGGGAGGAAAAGATCACAGGCAAGCAGCTCATATGCACTCTCACCAAAAAAAACTGGGACACCCACCACCTGATCAGGGACTTATCCCGTATCCTCCACATCAGTCAGCAGCGAATAGGATTAGCCGGGACCAAGGATAAGAATGCCCTGACTACTCAGAAGATCAGCATCTATGACCTGGATGAATCCCAGCTTGAACGGGTCAGGCTAAAAGACGTGAAAATAACTCCTATCGGCCGCTCAGATAAAAAAGTAAGCCTGGGAGATTTGTGGGGCAATAAATTCAAGATCATAATTCGGGGTATAGACCATTCCCTGGACGAAGCAGAGCAGCTGATGCATCATACCTCATCCCAGATATCCGAGATCGGGGGAGTGCCCAACTTTTTTGGCATCCAGAGGTTTGGTATTCAGCGCCCTATTACACATTTAGTAGGCAAAAAACTGGTTGAAGGAGACCTGGAAGGTGCGGCACTTATGTACATCGCCCACCCCTGCCCTGGAGAATCCCTGGAGGGAAGAGAAGTGCGGCAATATGTGCTTGATACCCGCGACTTCAAAGGCGGTCTGGAAAGATATCCACTGCGCCTGAGATTTGAACGGGCCATGATGAACCACCTTGTTGAACATCCCCGGGATTATGCAGGTGCTTTCAATGCCCTTTCCCCCAATCTCAGAAGGATGTTCGTGCATGCTTACCAGTCATACCTTTTCAATCTGATACTAAGCCGTCGTATGGAGACAGGTCTTCCTTTCAACCTTGTCCAGCAAGGAGATATCGTTTGTTTCAAAAATGCAGTAGGATTACCTGATACAACCAGGTTGCAGATGGTAACCGAAGATACCCTGGATGGTATCAATAACCTGCTGCGAAGGGATCGTGCCTTCATAACTGCACCTCTTATAGGATATGAGTCTCAATTATCAGAAGGGGTGCCGGGTGAGATCGAACAATCTGTAATGGACGAAGCAGAACTGGATGTGGAAGGTTTCAAAATGGTCATTTTGCCAGAACTTGCCAGTAAGGGACTGCGCCGGGAGATTATTATTCCTGTTAAGCCAGCCTATATTGTTATCGAGGATATGTTAAATCCTGGACATATAGCTATTGAACTTGATTTTAACCTGCAACGAGGTGCGTATGCTACCACAGTGCTGAGAGAATATACTAAAAGCGCTCCTTCCATTAATGCAATTTATAAATAACTGGCAGAATCATTCCATCCGTGGGGTTCAGATAGAAGACATCCGCCATCAATTTAATATACCAGGAGACATACCTATACTACCAACTGTAGCTACTAATAAACAGGGAGTATATGAAGCATTTGAAATACTGGTGGAAGTAATAACAGCAGCTAAAGAAGTGAAGGAATTCCTATAAAATTAAAATCTTTTTTGACAACTAAATGAAACGAAAACTATCTGATTTGAAACACGAAGCATCGCAGCTGAGCCCACTGATAAGTGTAGGTAAAAACGGGATTACTGAAACGCTTGTAGAAGAGCTTATTTACCAGCTAAAGCAGCATAAACTTGTTAAAGTTAAAATACATAAGACAGCTCTTAATAACGAGGATAAAATGACATTGGCTGAAGAACTTTCAACACGTACGGGGTCACAATTGATTGAAATGCGTGGAAGTAACGCGGTCCTGTACAAAAAATAAATGGTCGTAAAAAGTCTATATGAGACGATAGATTAATCAACATTACCTGCATATACGATAGCCCTTCAAGAATAATCATTATATCAAATCAAATTCAATTTAATAATTACAAAAGGACGGAAGAAATATGACAACTGTGTATGATGTACCTGCAGATTTATTGATCAAAAATACAGCAGAAAAACTAAAATCAGAGGATATGGTCCAACCACCAGAATGGTCTAATCAAGTTAAAACCGGCATCCATAAGGAGCTCGCACCATTGGATAATGACTGGTGGTATACCAGATGTGCATCTGTAGTAAGGAGAATATATATTGACGGGCCTGTAGGTATCTCAAAGCTTAGATCTTTTTACGGAGGCAAGCAGCGTCAAGGCGTTTCTGCTCCTGCGCATGTGAAAGGCAGCGGTTCAATTGTCCGTGAAGCACTCCAACAGCTTGAAAAAGCAGGTCTGGTAAAGTCTATGAAGAAGGGTCGGATTATTTCTCCAAAGGGACAGTCTTTACTTGATAACCTGGCCAATGATGTAAAATCAGGGCTGTTAGAAGAAATCCCTGGTCTTAGTAAATATTAATACTTGAGAATATCCAGGATAAATTGGAGGTTATGGTATGGCCGAGGATGAACTTGAAGCCATCAGACGTCGGAAGATGGAGATGATGAGGCAGCAACAGCAAGCTCAGATGTCGGACCCCCAGGTTGCGGCCCAGCAAGAGCAGGCCAGAGCTGAAATGGAGGCTAGAAAACAATCCATCTTACGGAGCATTCTAACTCCGGAAGCAAGGGAAAGGTTAACCACCCTGAGAATGACTCGAGCTGAACTGGTTGAGAGTGTGGAATCCCAGCTTATCGGATTAGCACAATCGGGACAACTTCAGGGAAAGATCGACGATGCCAGATTAAAGGCGCTTTTGCAGCATATCCAACCTAAAAAACGCGAGATGAGCATTACCCGAAAATGAAGGCAAAGGTACTGTTCAGCAGTGGTAAGGACAGTTCACTTGCTGCTATTCTGCTGGAACCCTTTTTCGATGTGGAATTGATCACAATCAATTTCGGTATAGTACCGACATTTGATATTACCAGAGAAACAGCCACAAAATTGGGATTTCCTAGTAGTGAAAAAGTCCTGGATTCATCATTTATTGTAGAGGCGGCATCAATGTTGATTGAAGACGGATCTCCCGGGCGGGCTATTAATCATCTTCATAACAGTGCTCTTGAAGCTGTATGTTCAGAGCCAGATACAATTATTGTTGCTGATGGAACCAGACGTGATGATAGGGTGCCAATGCTCACGGTAAGTGAGGTAAGAAGTCTTGAGGATCGACATAAAATAAAGTACATAAGACCACTTATGGGATATGGTCGCTCGGCTGTAGATGCACTGGCAGAAGCACATATTCAAATAATTCAAGGAGATAGTGATAAAGTGGAAAAGGCTGATTATGAGGTGGAACTCAGGTCATTCATACGAAAACAATATATCGAAGGTGATAGTATTGTGGACAGTTTGTTTCCAAAACATATTCAATCACATGTAATAAACAAAATAAATTCATAAATTCATAATAATAATGGTGTTATAGTATGAGTCAGAAGACAAAAGGCAAAAAGAAACGATTAGCCAAAGTACATAATCAGAATCATAGGGTTCCGTCCTGGGCAATCATCAAGACCAATAGGGCAGTTGTGACCCACCCAAAGAGACGGCATTGGAGACGTGGTAGTCTTAACATTGGATAAACAAGGTGAGAAACAATGGTAGAAGCAGGTGAAGAACACGTTTATATTATTCCTCTCAGAGGAGTAAAGTTTGTCCCCAGATGGTTACGCAGTAAAAGAGCTGTTAAAGAAGTTTTCAAATTCCTGGAACAACACACCAAGACTGATAAAACTCAGATCAGATTGGATACTGCAATAAGTGAGAAAATCTGGGAGCGAGGGAGCCAGAAACCTCCATCCAAGATAAGAATCCGTACAATGAAATTCGAGGATGGCATGTTAGAAGCTGAACTCGCATCCGAATAATTATTTTATTGTGATTTGGGGTAGCCCCTTTTAGGAAAATAATGGATCGTAGGATTAATTTCAGGGGTAATTCAGTACTTGGTGTATTTGCCAGGTGTACTGAGGATTTTGTTTTACTGCCTCGAGAAGCAGACAGGGAATTAAAACAGACCATAGAAAATTTCTTGGACGTTACTGCTATTTCAACATCCCTTGACGGCAGTAGCATTATAGGTTGTTTATGCTGTGGGAATAGTAAAGGATTTTTGGTATCGGAAAAAGCCAATAAAGATGAACTAAGTGACATCGGGAAGAACGTGCCAATTCAACGTCTTGAAGGTATTCTTACAGCTCTCGGGAACAATATTCTGGTAAATGACACCGCAGCTCTCGTAAACCCGAATATGACAGACAGTGCTGTTGAAAAAATAGAAGAATTCCTGGATGTGGATGTGCATAAGGGAACAATAGGCGGGCTCAAAACAGTAGGCATGGCTGCCTGTGCTACAAATAAAGGTATCCTGGTACATCCCATGGCCAGCAAATTCGAGCTCGATCGTCTGGATGAAATATTCGGTCTGCCAGTGGATATCGGGACCGTGAACCTGGGTTCACCTCAGGTGGGGTCAGGATTATTAGCTAATTCAAAAGGATATGTAGTTGGTCGAGAAACCACAGGACATGAGATGGGCAGGATCGAAGATGCTCTGGGATTTCTGTAAATCAATTTATTACTATTCTAATCCAGAAGTATTTTCTTTACAATATCTATTATCTCAATAATATCAGTAATTACTGTATCAGCTTCACAGGACAGCCGCTTTAATGGCTTTCCTGTTTGCTGTATTGATAAAATACTTTTATCTGCTGACCTGAAAGCCAGTATATCATTCAGGCCGTCCCCCACCATTACAACTTTGTCATATTTTTCTTTTAAGTGGTTAATCACCCATTCTTTCTTTTTAGGTGTAGCCACATCATATACCCGTTCAATCGGTATATTTAATATTTTAGCAAGATTGCTAAGATTTCGCATACTATCCCCGGATGCTATGTAAGCATCCACACCCATCTCTTCTAATAATTCTAACGTAATCGAAGTATGCGAAAAAAGCCTGCCTCCTGTGCAGATTGTATATACGATTGATCGGGATTTTGCATTTATGATAATTCCAATTCCCAGATAGAATACATTTGGACATTTATTCCTGATTATCACAACTACATTATGCAGATCATGCATTGTAGTCAGCCTATCATTCTTAATTGATTCATCCACTTCTTCAAGGGTCATCGGACTACTGGAACAGCTTAGTGATGTCTTGACATTGTTCTGTTGTAAAAAATCATATATCCTTTTATGGGACTGGCAATTCATTATTTTTGCAGGATCTGTATGAAAAACAACAAGACCCTGATTGGCTTTTTGGCCAACCAGGGTGGTGGTTATGATTTTATCTAAATATTCGCCTGAAATGATATCCTTCGCGGCTCTGTACATATTAAGCAAGGTCCCTGCACTGTCAAAGACGACTGCAATCTTTTTCTGCATCGTATCTTAACTTAATATTACACTATAATTAATTTACTAACTAAAATATGAAGAATGGACACTTGCAGAAAAATATTGTTGTGGGGATAGTTATTGGATAGGACATGGTAGGTAAATAAAAACTATCTCAGGTATTGCAAGCATCCTATTTTATCATTATTATTCATTCTATTTATATTGTGCGGTTAAATTATTAGGATCTCTCCTACATTTTGGTTGGTAAATATCAGACGGGATTTACAGGATATTGATTGCTTATTTTCACCTATTATTTCTCTTATGCCTCAATTTTACGTTTCGCTCCGGCTGATGAAAGAAGAGG
>JACUTQ010000036.1 GCA_014859725.1 Methanosarcinales archaeon
TATATGTTTAAAAGTCATATTATATATACTATAACAAGTTTAATTGATCCAACTCAAGTTTACTTGATTTATCTCATAGGCGGATCTGGATGGAAATCATAGAGGGCGGACCCACGAAACCCGAAATTGCAGCCATAGTATTATCAAAACTCGATCTTTGTGTCAGTGACGTATTTGCTGATATTGGCTGCGGGACCGGCAGAATTTCAATAATGGCTGCTAAGTTAGCAAGGCAAGTATATGCCATCGACGATAGAGAAGAAGCCATTATTGCTGCCCGGCAGAATATCCTGGACGAAAAGATTGATAATATTGAATTGCTCAGGGGTGAAGCACCTCCTGTTCTTGATAAACTTCCTCCACTGGATTGTGCATTTGTGGGCGGTACCCGAAATATTGAAGGTATTCTTCATGTACTCAAAAAAAAAATCAATGGCAGGATAGTCGTCAATGCTGTCAGGATACAGACAGTTTCAACTATTATTGAAACCATGCAGGAATTGGGGATATTTAAGGAAGCTATCCATGTCCAGGTGTCAAAAAATTATCCTCTGGCAGGTGAGATCATTTTTAAACCATTAAATCCCGTCTATATACTCGTAGGAGACACTGATCACAAAAAGGAGGATTATTAATTGCTAATTGGAATCGGCCTGGGCCCAGGTGACCCTGATCTATTAACACTGAAAGCTGTAGAGGTATTGAAACAAAGCGATATAGTGTTCGTACCTGGTCGGCTCGCAGCCAAACTGGTTGAATCTTATGCAGCCCCGCACATGCTGGAATTTCCAATGACCAAGGATAAGAAAGTGCTTCAATCCCACTGGGAAGAAAATGCTGATACAGTAGCAAGGCATGCAAAAAATGGACTGGTCGCATTTGGGCTTATTGGTGACCCGAACTTTTTTAGCACCTTTACACATCTTCGCAAGCTTATCAGCCAGCGCCATCCAGATATTGTCATAGAAACCATACCGGGCATCAGTTCAATAACAGCATTTGCATCAAGAACCGACATACAGATAGGAACTTCATTTCAGGTTAGCGACGGATCACCTTTTAATGACAGGATAGTAATGAAGGCCAGGCGTCCAAAACAGCTCATAAAATGGCTTAAGTCTGAAGGATTTGATGAATTTATCCTGGCCCAGAAACTGTTTTCAGAGGATGAAGAGATCACAAGAGATATTGAACAATTCCCTGAAAAAGGTGATTATTTCAGTATTATCCATGCGAGGAAACATATTGACACAAAATAAAATATATTTTGTAGGAGCAGGGGCCGGTGATCCGGAACTGATCACAGTAAAAGGCCAGAGATTGCTGGATTCAGCAGATCTTGTGGTATATGCAGGCTCATTGGTAAATCCTGTACTGCTGAACAACCTCACAGGCAAAAAGGTGGACAGCTACGGGATGGGGCTGGAGGACATCATCCGATTAATGGTTGAATCAGTGAAGAAAGGTGAACAGGTGGTCAGGCTGCACAGCGGTGATCCATCATTATACGGCGCCATTGTAGAGCAGATCAATGAACTGGCAAAACACAATGTGGATGTAGAGATCGTTCCAGGCGTTTCATCATTGTTAGCCACCGCCGCAGCCCTTGGTACCCAGTTGACATTAAAAGGGGTCAGTGAAACACTGATCGTGACCAGGCCTGCTGGTGAAACACTGGAAGCAGACGATTTAGCAGGATTATCCAGGCATGGGGCCACCATGGCAGTATTCCTGGGTACCCACAGGATTGAGGAGATCATGCAGGCAGTGGAATATCCCCCAGACACACCCGCTGCTGTGGTATATCATGCATCATGGGATGACCAGCAAATAATAAAAGGAACTGTATCTGACATCGCTGCAAAGGTCAAAGCTGCAGGACTTACACGCTCTGCTATGATTCTGATCGGCGGGGTAGTGAACCCCGGGCAATACAGGAGGTCGCATTTATACACACGGCAATAATCTATCTGGAACATAATCATAATGCAGCTATCAAGGTTCAGGAATGCATAGGAGGACATCTTATTCCATTTGGAAAAACAACATTTAAAGAAGCATTTTCCAGGTATGAAGCCCTGGTTGCGGTCATGGCATGCGGCATTGTTGTAAGGGAACTGGCACCTCTCTTGCAGGATAAATGGACTGACCCACCGGTAGTTGTAGTAGATGCAGGTCTGAATTATGCAGTGGCTTTAAGCGGCGGTCATCATGGTGCCAATGACCTGGCAAAGCATCTTGTAAAGATTGGTTTACAACCGGTAATTACAACTGCAACAGAAGCTCTGGATCGCCAATCTGTGGAAGGTATAGCCCATGAACTTGATTGCGAGATAATTAACAAGGATTCTACAAAGGCAGTGAATTCCGGTTTCCTAAATTCGGACCTGCCTGTTATAGAAATACATGGACCCAAAGTGGTTGTGGTAGATCCCGATGTTTCTGTGCTAAAAAAAAAGGAAACTAATCACATGAAAGGTGTAATTGTAGGGATAGGTGCAAGAAATAATGTGCAGTCAGAGAATGTGTTGGATGCAATAAACCGGGCTCTATCAGAGTGCACCCTGACATTATCTGATGTGGAATTATTTGCATCGGCGCAGATAAAAGAAGATGAAGCAGGTCTGATCATTGCTGTGAAACAGCTTAGAAGCCATCTGGTATTTGTTCCCACAGAGATAATCAATTCTATTGATCCGCCTTCCAGTTCAAAGGCCTCAATGCTGGGCCTTACCGGAGTATGCGAACCTGCAGCACTAGCATTATCCAGAGAACACAAATTGATAATGAGGAAAAAAGTATATGACAACGTCACCATCGCCATCGCAAGGTAAGCTCTATGTGGTGGGAATAGGCCCGGGCTCACCTGAGCATTTGACACTGAAGGCTGCACAGGTACTAAAAGATGTAGATATCATTATTGGTAATGGTACATACATAGACCAGGTCAATCACCTGATTACTGAACAGCAGGTGATCAGGTCAGGCATGGGGCATGAAGTGGAAAGGGCTAACAAAGCAGTTGAACTGGCCAGAAACAACCAGGTAGCAATGGTCAGCGGCGGCGATTCCAATGTATATGGAATGGCAGGACTTATGCTGGAAATGGTACAGCAATCTGATCAAATGGTGGATATCGAGATCATACCGGGTGTAACTGCTATAAGTGCAGTGGCCAGTCTATTGGGTGCGCCAATAGTGACAGATTTTGCAGTTATCAGTTTAAGCGACCTGCTCACTTCGTGGGATATTATCGAAAAACGCCTGGAAGCAGCATCTGAAGCAGATATGGTCATAAGTCTCTATAATCCTAAAAGCAGAAATAGAAATACAAATTTCCAGCAAGCTATTAAGATCATCCAGCGTAACAGAGCCGATTCCGTACCTGTAGGAATAGTCAGGAATGCGTTGCGAGAGGAAGAACCTGCAGTGATCGTTACCACGCTGGGAGAGGCATTGGACCATGACGATGAAGTGGATATGAGAACCACTGTGATCATAGGGAACAGTGAATCAAGGATCTGGGATAATAAGATCATTACTCCAAGGGGGTATCATAAAAAATATGACTACTGATCTATTAACAGCAGCGGCCCATCCCACAAAAGAGATTGACCCTGAACTGGTCCGAAAATGCATAGAACCCGGGGCTACCACCCCTGAAGCCAAGACCATAGCTGAGGAGGGGCGTGCGATTGTACGCAAGATCGTAGGCGACAACTCTTTGGAAGACAGGATACGCCAGAGGTGCGTGATTGCCACAGGAGATCCGGGTTTCAAGGACTTGCTTGTGTTCACCAGCGATCCCATTAAAGCCGGACTGGAGGCAATATCAGCCGGAGCATCCATATTCACTGATATCAGGATGGTCAGGACCGGTATTATCAAGACCGGGCATGGATGTGAGATTCAGTGCGTCCTGGATATGGAAGGTGCCGGGGATATTGCCAGGGACCGAAGCATTACCAGGACTTCAGCAGGATTCCTGGCTGCCGGAAATATACTTCAGGACTCAGTAGTGGTTATCGGAAATGCTCCATCAGCAGCCATTACTTTGTGTCGTATGGTGGAATTTGGGATCAGACCTGCTCTTATTATTGCTGTTCCTGTGGGTTTTGTTAATGCTGCCGGATCAAAAGAGATGGTCAGGGAGCTTGATGTTCCTTCTATTACTTGCATCGGGACCCGTGGGGGCACACCTGTGGCAGTGGCCTGTATCAATGAACTGCTGGTAATTAATAGTGTATCCCAACTTTGACAGCTTGTCCCCGCGCCTATACCTTTATACACAAATCCTTCTCTGATGAATGTATCAGGATTAATTTCTAACATCCATTAATGTGAAGTTTTTCAGCCACAGGTATACGTGGTGGTTTATCCGGATTCTCGTCGGGATACCCTATGGGTATTATGGCAGCAACGTCGTATCCTTCTGGTATGTTCAGCAGATCCTTTATCTTGCTACCCCGGGATGTCAATGTGACCGCACCCAGCCCTTCGGCCGTGGCGGCAAGCAGGATATTCTCAATACATGCATAAGCTGAAGCTATGGCATCCATTCCCAGTTCGTTGTTGTAGTATACCACAAGTATCAAAGGTGCACTTTCAAGTGCAATTTTCTGGGGTGGTATCTTAGCCCTCATTTGTGCTATCTTATCTTGCAATACCTTGTCCTTAATCAGGATAAACTCCCACTGCTCTTTGTTGAATGCATTGGGAGCCTGGGTGCCTGCCTCCAGAAGTCTATGAATGGTCTCATCAGGTACCAATCCGGGTTTGAATTTCCTGATGCTTTTTCTTTTCTGGATGGCTTCATATACTTCCATTAAATACCCCCTATGGTCTGTATAACCCTTCACTCAATCTTATTGAACATATCCTTTGATGCTTTACAGATGGGGCATCTATCAGGTGGATTATTTTTTACGGTATTGCCACATACCTGACACACATAGTAGTCAACTTCCTTGTTGCTACCCAGATTCTCCAGCGCCTCCTTGAATAAGCCGGCATGGATTTGCTCCACCTGATTAGCTAGATCAAAACTCAGGATTGCAGCATCCTGTGCTTCCTCCGCCTTTGCCTCCTTAATAAACCCTGGGTACATCGCCTGAAACTCTGCATTTTCCCCTTCAATAGAAGCTTTCAGGTTCTCATCAGTACTTCGCATTCCATCCATCACCCGCAAATGGTTCAGTGCATGCACGGTTTCTGCTTCTGCCACTGCTCTATAAAGTCGGGCCACATGATGGTACCCTTCCTGGTCCGCTTTTTTGGCATAAGCGATATATTTCCTGTTAGCCTGTGATTCACCGGCAAAAGCCGCTTTTAGATTATCATCTGTAGTCATTTCTTAACCTCATAGATTAGATTTCACTGCACATACTTTCGATGGAATTATTATTTCAGGTGTAGTAAAGTCATTGGGGGCAGGTGGTACTTATTATTTACTCTGGGGGCGGGGTGATGTGAGGTTTGAAGATAATTGTTTTGGATTAATTATTGCATTCCTCACCGCCGGAATAGAATTCGCCGAATATGGAAGAACGATTACACGCGCTCCCTCTCGACCTACCTATATAGTAAGCAACAAGTACAATTAGTTCTTGCAAGAGCGTATCTACGAACCGGACGTGCGACTTTCACTGCATCCGGCTAAAGCATTCCATAATCTGTGCCGGGCAGTAGTTCACAACTTAGTGGATTTTGTTTCTTTTTTATATATACATAGTCAGGAGCACTTGTTTAGCTTAGCTCCTGACGTAGCCTCTGGAAATACGGGGCATATAATCCCCGCATAGTATTCTGCAAACGCCTGGTGAAAATATTCAAAAACAAAAAGAGAGATTACATCATAACTAAAAACATATAATGTATCCAGAAAAAGGAGTTATTTATGAAGCCCGAATGGCTGAAAACAAAGCTCGATACCGGCAACAAGTTTCCAAAAATCGCATCTGTACTTCGCGAGCTAGGCCTGACTACAATATGTCAGGAGGCACACTGTCCCAATAAATCCACATGCTGGGGAAGCGGGACAGCAACATTCATGATCCTGGGAGAGGTATGCACCCGCAACTGCATGTTCTGTACCGTAGAAAATGGAAAACCTGATAAGTTAGATCCCACTGAACCTTTCAGGCTTGCTGAGGCTGTAGAACGATTGTCCCTGAAATATGTGGTGATAACTTCAGTGGACAGGGATGATCTGGTTGACAGGGGAGCTGGACATTTTGCCAGTTGTGTGGAAGAGGTCAGGAAAATAAGGGCCCGGGTGGAAGTCCTGATCCCTGACTATCTGGGGAAAGACCTTGAAACAGTAGTAGCTTCAGGACCAGATGTCATCGGACATAATATAGAGGTGGTCAGTCGGCTTACACCTGAAGTGAGGGATTGGCGGGCAAGTTATGAGAAAAGCCTTCAAGTACTTCAAGAAGTAAAAAGGCTTGATGGAAGGATAAAGACAAAATCCTCATTAATGCTGGGTATCGGGGAGACCGATGAGGAAGTAATTAGAACCATGCATGACCTTCGAAACGCTGGTGTGGATATGTTGACACTGGGACAGTATTTGAGACCATCAAAAAACCAGATACAAGTGTCCAGTTATGTAACGCCTGCAGAATTCTCGGAATTTGGGAAAATGGCCGAAGAAATTGGTTTTATCTGCTCTTCAGGACCGTTTGTGCGAAGTAGTTTTGCTGCTGCTGAGATGTATGAGAAAAGTGTAGCATAACATTAGCGCTGGAAATTCCATTCTCTTGTAGAATATTTTGTTTCTGCCAGTTCTTTAGCATAAGCTAATTCTTTTTCAGTCCATTTCCCTTCATAGAAGTCTTTATCTTTTGTAAATGCCTCACAGAGTGCCTGATACGTTTCATCCCGTGTGGCATTACTCACCCTTCGCACACAGGTGACCCTGTCCTCAACGGCAGCGATCATCTTGTCTGATATCTTTTCCTCAGACACCCTGAGAACCGAGAACATCCTCTTTACATCCAGATCGTACAGGATCGTCCCGTGCTGGAGCAACACCTTGCCCCTGCGGGTCTGGGCATTGCCCGATATCTTTTTTCCCTGGGTGACAATATCATTGATGGGCTTGAATTCCGAACAGATCCCCAATCTTGAAAAGGCTTCCACGATCCAGCCGCAGATAAGGTTATATGATGCAATAATGTCCTTGCCGAAAAATGATTCCGGAGCGATCACCGAATAGGTGATCTCGCCGTCATGATCGTGATACACTGTACCCCCGCCGGTACGCCTGCGGACCTGGTCCACACCCAGCTGCCTGCACGCATCCAGATTCACCTCGGTTTCCATGCTCTGGAAATATCCGATAGAAACAGCTGAGGGCAGCCAGCGATAGAACCGGATGGTAGGGGGACCGCCTGCCCTGACAGCTTCACTGGCAGCCTCATCCAGTGCCATTGCCGTGGCAGCATCATGGGTTTCAAGGGGGATCACCCGCCATTTCATTGTGATGCCTCCATGATCACCCGGGCAAAGTCCTGTGCCGATGCACCGATAAGCTGGGCATTATGCCCCTGAAGAACGTGATCAATGGTCTGTGCCAGGTCATCATCACCTAATCTTTTTCCGATAAGTGACGATTCGATCGTTTCTATGAGCTCTTCAGGGTGCAGGAAGAAATCTCCTGTGAACTGTACGGATATGATACTGCCATTATGCAATTCCACCTTTGTATTGACCATTTTACCTCCACTGACTTTAAGCGATGCTGTACCCATGATATTCCCTCAACAATTTTTTACCCTGTACACTCTATCATTTTTCCTGACCCTTCCCGTCACGCCCAGGCCCACCTCGTCACCTTTCAAGGCTTTCCGGACCGATTTCTCCCCTATTTGCAATGACTCTACTTTTTGCTCTACATAGGTATTTGTCCCCTCAATAACGACGATATCCCCTACGACCAGTCCCTGTTCCAGCAGCCTGACGGCTGCAGCACCCTGCTTTGGGAAATAGTTTAGAACCACACCTACAGCATGTCTGATTACAGGGGATGCATTCATATCAGCTTCCACAGCCTGTCCATCAGGCCCTGGCACTCCGAAATAGAATCCAGTGGAAAATTCCCTGTTATAAACATCGTTCAATTCTTGTTTCCATTCCCTGGCTTTTAGGATGGTATACGAACCGTTTTCATATGCATCAAGTGCCTGCCGGTAACATCTGGAAACAGTGGATGTGTAACTTGTATTCCGCAGCCTGCCCTCGATTTTAAATGCATCTACTCCAGTTTCTATTAGTTCAGGAATATGTTCTATCATACACAGGTCTTTAGAACTGAGCAGAAATTTTCCTCCCAATTCGACAAGCGCCCCGTCTTCACCGTGCAGGGTCCACTGCCAACGGCAGGGTTGGATGCAATCGCCGCAGTTACCTGATTTTCCCAGCAGGTAAGCTGACAGGTAGCATCGCCCCGAGATCGCCTGGCACATGGCACCGTGCACGAATACTTCGAGTTCTATTGATGTATGCTGCCTGATATCCTTGATCTGCTTAAGGCTTAACTCCCTTGATAATACCACACGGCTAGCCCCCAGTTTTTGGTAAAATTCCGCTGCCTGCCAGTTAGAAACATTGGCCTGGGTGGATATATGGACCCTGAGACCCTGATCCAATGCTACTTGAATTACAGCGGGGTCCCATGCAATAACTGCATCAACTTGAGCATTTTCTGCTCCCTCCAGAACAGAACTCATAGCAGGTAGATCTTCAGGATAGACAACAGTATTGACTGCCAAATAAGATTTCAGGCCACTCTCTTTTACTTTATCGGTAAACTTTTCAAGGTTATCCAGTGTGAAGTCTTTAGCCCTGGCTCTGAGACTGAACCTGTCTACTGAAAAATAAACGGCATCAACGTGATCCTTACCTGCTGTAAAGGCAGCTAGGTTTCGAACACCTACCACAAGTTCAGGAATTCGGCCTTGCATGACAAGTTAATAGCATGAAAGGGATAAATAGCTTAACCAAAACAAAAAAAATGAATGGACAGGCCTACTTACCTATCCCCATTGTCTTATTGGTCTTTTCAATTGATCTGGCACCGTCTGATTCCAGCTCGCACATGGCCCTTATGGCATCCACATTTTCCGGCACAACATCAGATTCCTGGTGAATGGCCTGGAAAAAATATAGTTCACCATGATATTTGCTGATACTGTCCTTCCAGATCACATTCTCAAACATATCGCTGCGACTTCTGCCCAGGTCCCTTGCGAGTTCCATGACCTCAGCTGTACTCTTGATGTTCTCAGCACCTGATACGAACCTGATACGCGGCCTTGAATCATACAGGTCGATAATGTCCTGAGGTTCAAAATCACTGTTAAGTTCTATGTTCAAAGCATGGAAATGCATAAGTGTAGTTGATAGTTTCACTGCTACTGTGACAATTTCAATATGTGGTAGTATGGAATTTACATCAGGCCCGTGATGGCTGGGCAGAGTGATTGGGTCTGGAATAATCGCGTTAATGGGGCCGCTCTTTATGTTGCCAGGGTCTGCTGCTCTTCGCATTAAAGTGACCCTGGCTTTTTTTACACCATAGGTCTGATCTAATGGATATATCGACCTGGTAAGTCCTGTGGTATTGCAGCTGACAACCCTTGCAAAATCCTTGCCAATAGCATCTTCATAATTTGCTTCTGAGTTGAAACTAAAACCTGCCATTTCATGGTCTTCTCCCCCTTGCCAGATAGCTTTTACACCGTGTTTTTGGTATAGCTCCTTATAAGTAGCCCCCACTCCTCCTGGTGTGCAATCTACTACCAGGTCGGCCTTACCTATCATGTCCTCAAGAGACCCTGATACTTCAAGACCTGATTTTTCAAACGCTCCTATTTTATCAACAGAAGATGCATAAAGATCAAATCCCCTGTCGGCTGATAGTTTTGCTTCAAAAGAAGGGCGGGTCTTTACTACTCCGATAATCTCCATATCGTCCTGGACAGTTACGGCATCTGCCACTCGTTTGCCAATAGTACCATATCCATTTATTGCGATCTTTGCTTTAGCCATATATTTCTCCCTCTGTAATCTAATCTATCTTCCGGATCAATGCTTCCTGTTTTGTAAGATCTACGTGCATTATTTTCCCCTGGACTGTAAGGGTTTCTCCTAACATGCCTGTGATCGTTATTTCATTATTATTATTAACCACAAGGCGCACAACATCTTCCATTAATGTTATTGTATTGGTCCCTTCAACCATATTGACATTTAGTTCACACATAATAACCAAATAGATAAATGGCTTATTATGAAATAAAATATTCGTATTTTAAATGCAAAACAATTTATATACTCTGGATATTAATTACTTCAAACTATACCGGAGCAAAACGTAGATGGAAGAACTTCTGAAAACGTTCATAATTCCTGATAATACATCAATGGAAGAACATTCGATTGTGGTGGCCGGTGACGCTATTATAGGCAACCATTCTGAACTGGGATTCGGTATTATAGCTAATTCTGTTATTGCCGGAGAAAGGGTCAAGATCAACGGAAATGTAATAGGGACCGAAGAGATCAGGATCGATATGTGGTCCCAGATCGGCGGAAATATCAAAACTAAAAATGATGCTTATATCGGTGAATTTGTAAATATTGATGGAAAGTTGATTGTTGAAGGTGACCTGGACATCGGTAAGGATGTGAAAATAAAAGGGGGTTTCGAAGCCAGGGGTTGGATAGTTGTAAGAAATCCCATTCCTGTATTTATATATGTTTTTCTTTACCTGACCGAACTATTGAGAATGGGTAAGGACGAAGAAGTGGAAAAAGCAATGGAAGAACTCTTTGCTGAAGATGATGAACTGGAGACAGATACACTTTTTGTGGTGCCCAGCGGTTCCAAGATTGATCTGGAATCCATCAGGGTCCCGGATAAAGCTGTAATAGGTAGTGGTTGCAGGATGATGGGAAATATCAGGGCTTCATCTCTTGATATGATGGATAATAACACCCTGTTCGGCAGCATCAAAACCGAGAATGGGATCAAAGTGGGTGAAAATAATATTATACACGGTGATCTGGTTACCAGGGGTGATGTACGTGTGTACAAGGGCACGCACATCATGGGAGAGATCAATGGTGGTAAGATCTATATTCATGAGGAGGCAAGGGTAGATGGTGCCATGCGGGCTCCTGGTGGTGTGATAATATCCCGGGGTCTGATGGAAGAAGAAGAACGACCCGGTGGAATATTGGATGTGGTACCAACAACAAAATCCTCTTCACAAAAGATGGCTGAAAAGTCAGGTGAGACTACTGCAGCAGGAATCCCTTACAAAAGAATGATTACGGCAGTGAGGGTACCTGAACTTAACAAACTTGATGTAGACAAAAACAAACCAGCAATTAAAAAAACCACTGCTAAGCAAAAATCCACTGAAAAGAAATAATACAAAATACTAATTCTCTAATTCTTAATAAACAGTTACACCTTTTACGCCTGGTATCTTCATCAACTTTTCAACCAGTTCACCAGGTACTTTACTATCAGTAATAATTGTCATTACAGGATTTTCTGTCAAGTAAGGGTCATCGGTAACAGCCTGCCTGATGCTTAATCCTTCCTTCGCTACTGCATTTGCTACATTACCTAATATTCCTGTTTCAGATGCATCTCCCGGAGTTATGATAATGACCCCGAGATCCAGAGATGGAGCTACATCCCTTAAAAAGGGGATAGTATGAATGTCTTTAAAAATATTGTGGAGGGTCTTATCAGATAAGACCACCTCGCATGTGGAATCTACTACTCTGCGGTCTACTCCGATCTCCTTTGCGATCTGAGCATGGGGGATCTCAATATTACCCGATACTACACGCCCGTCATTATTGACCTGGAACCCACGTTCTAACAGGAGCCTGATAACTTTTTCCTGTGCAGGATGTTTTTTAAAGCTCTCTAATATCTTGCTCCACATAAAATTTACCTGCGTTAATATTTTAGATAATATTACATATTACAAATATTTAATTGAATAAATTTCATATCCATTCGTAATGGGCCACCACTTCAGGCTTGAAATCATACATTAGACTTCCTTCCACATATCCGAAAAACAGGCATCCTTTACACTCTTTAGTTGTTTTTTTTCGCAGTTCAAAGGATTTGTTCCAAACATTTTCCAGTCCTTCACTGATGTAACCTAATCGTTTTTTCTTTACACGGCAATTTTCAATCCATCCATCTGAAGTGATATTCAGGATGATGTTATTAGCATGGCAATTGAAATCCATGTTCATATCCCTTACCATTCCAAGGTATGTCAGCGAGTTGATAATGGGATACCCCTCTTTTTTCAACTGGATTATCCTTGTTATAGTATTTTGGTATTTTTCCATATCCCTGATCCCTATACTGTCCCAGACCTTCTGGTCGATATCTTCAGATTCATACAGGGGTTCAAATGAAATCCAAACCCCCAATTCCTTAGCCAAACGGATCAGTAGTTCAATATCATCCAGATTCTGGCCCGATATAACGCAGTTCATCAGAATTGGGTTCCTGCGCCCATCTTTCGCTGCATTGATCCCGTCCAGGACTATTTGGAAATCCATACCCCTGATGTCCTTGTATGTATCTATCCCATCTACTGATACTGAGAGGTAATCCACATCGTCCAGTTCATGCGCACGCTGTTTCAGTAACTTCCCGTTGGTGATCATGGAAGTGATCATCCCAATGCTGCGGGCATGAGCCATAATAAGGGGCAGGTCCTCTCTTAGAAGCGGTTCAACGGTCCATGCATTGTAATATTTGATGCCAAAAGTCCTGGCTTCATCTAGCATGGACAGGATATCTTCTGTACTCATTTCATCTTTTTCTTCCCGCCAGTAATCGCAGAAACTGCAGTGCATGTTGCACCTGGCATTGATGCCGTGGGACAGCACAAATGGTCTTTTTCTGATGCGTAACTGCCAGAGGGCTTGAGATGCAAGGATGGGTGAAAATGTTCTCATAGTCGTCTCACATGAATCACATATCATATTAATTTTACATGGGAATATATTATTGTTCTGATATATTAAATAGTAAAATTTATATTAGTACAATTGTGGTGGTTTTATTATGTTAGACCTTGAGGATTTTTAAATCTAGATTTTCGTCTTATTTTTTAGATTAAAATCCAGCCTGATAGCAGGTCCTGTCATTATACAATAAAGCAAAGAATTTACTAAGGGAGTTTTATCAGCATTTCCCACTTCGACGTGTTCATCAGGATATCCCAGATGTTCAAGCACAGCTATGGGAACATCCAGCCCGAAGCTCTCAAGTGTCGAGGCTACCATATCAACACCCATTTCAGGTGAAGGCAGTAAAAACACAGTTGAGCCGGATTCAATGGCTTGTCTGAACTTTACTACCGCTGACGTGGGATTCCTGCCATGCGCGGTGACTACTACAACATCTGCTATATCTACCCTTAGTCTGGCACATGCCACCTGCAGCGAGGAGAGACCAGGTATTATCTCGGCATCAGGACCTGCATATTTCCCCAAACCTGAAAGGTTGGGGTCTCCTGTTGACAGCACAACTGCATTTGAAGGCAGTTCATTGATCTTTGAATAATCACCAATGTTTTTTGCCTCGCACGTTATGTATTCCTGTGCCAGTTTGATAGCACGGGGAGAACCATAAATAATTTCTGCATGTTGAATTACTTTTGAGGCCTCAGAAGTCAACATGCCAGGACCAACACCTACTCCCACGATCTTCATGCCATCTCACCCGTATCCAAGATAATATTGCCAGTCCGGTCTACAATCACTATCCTTGCACCGTTTGATTTTTCACCAACTTCTGTCAGTGACGTATAAATTAATGGATTTTCCCTGTTATTATCTATCATTTCCTGTACTGTATTGAACCCTGTGCCTTCCAGTATATCAGGCACTGCCCATTTAAGTATCAGACCTGGTAAACCGCATATTATTGTTTCACCTATGGCAGCCTGAATGCCTTCATCCAGCCTGCTGCCCACCATTACAGAGGTATATTCAGGGAACAGCATCTGGGAATAGCGCATGCCGATTCGGCCAGTGGTCAGCACAACCCTGGAGGCTTCACTGATCAATTCCATCTTTGTCTCACCCAGGTGGTCATTCCAGGGTTCCACGAATCCGGTGGTACCTAATATAGATATGCCGTCTTTGATACCCACCTTTGGGTTCAGGGTCCGGGCTGCCACTGCTTCGCCATCAGGAGCGGATATGGTAACCGCAGCCCCTTCCAATCTGCACTCATCTAACGCTTCAAGGATAGCATCTATAATCTGACATCTGGGTACAGGATTGATGGCGGGCTCACCTTCCTTTACCTGCAGGCCCCCTCTCATCGTGATACCGATGCCCTTACCTGCCGATAACCGGATCGAATCTGACTCCCTTGCCTCTGCTGCTATCACAAGACCTCGGGTCACATCACTCTCATGGTCGCCAGAGATCTTCACAACCTCGCACCTTCCATCTTTTGTTCTCACGTTAAGTTCTGCTCTGACCCCACAGGGTGTGGGGACCGAGACACTCTCAACGTCCCTCTTAAGGGAGAGTACAGAGGCTTTGGCAGCGGCTGCTGCAGTGGTACCAGTAGTGTATCCCCGGTGCAGGATATTACCATTGGACAGAACTACAAGCAGTCCCTTATTTACACCATCGATCAATACTTCAAGGGGTAGTGTAACTCTTTCGAGCCATTGTTTGGGAATTTGGAAATCGTTTACAGGGTCTGTTAAGATCATATTATCTGGATTTTATTTGTGGGGTCTGAAATGAATATTAAGCGATAAAAAGGTGTGGATTCGGCCTCCTGCAAAATACGGTGCTGCTAAAGTATGGGTAGGTACGACGCTATTTATCACTCTTGCAATGGCTGCATTTTACGCTTTCTTTTAGGGTTTTTCATTTGCTTCCCTACGCCCGGATTGAAAACTAAAATCATCGAACCAATGGAAATATCAAAGCAATGTGCACCGTCCTGATACCTTCGGACATCTGGTCCGGGGTCATTGACGAAATCTCAATTTTCGTTATCCTTGGCTTGAATTTTATACTATTATTATAAGTCTATGCTTATAATTACATTTTTTTGTGTTAAATGCACCCTTGCAGAAGCAGTAGAGGATCCGGAACTTGTGGAACTTGCAAAGATGGAAGGAGCTAACGGTATTAATCTATGTGGGATGTGCTGTACCGCAAATGAGCTTTTGATGAGACGTGGTATTCCTGTTGCTGGAAATTTCCTTAACCAGGAGCTTGCAATCGTAACAGGGGCCGTTGAGGCGATGGTTGTAGATGTGCAGTGTATAATGCCATCACTTGGAGAGGTTGCAAAGTGCTATCACACGCTGTTCATCTCAACATCAACGAAGGCGAAATTCCCAAACGCTGAGCATATTGAATTTGATGAGGAAAATGGGTTTGATATCGCAAAGGGAATAGTAAAACGGGCAATTTTAAACTTTAAAAACCGCAATCCAGAAAAAGTGCTGATACCATCAAAGCCAGTCGATATGATGGCGGGATTTAGTGCTGAGGCGATCATTGCGGCACTTGGTGGAAGCTTAGCACCGTTGATCGATGCAATAAAAGAAGGGAAGATCAGGGGAATTGTTGCTCTTGTCGGGTGTAACAACCCCAAGGTGGTGCAGGATAAGAACCATGTTGAGATGACAAAGGCGCTGATTGAGAAAGATATTCTTGTTGTTGAAACAGGGTGTAGTGCAATTGCGTGTGCAAAAGCAGGGCTTCTACTCCCTGATGCGGCAGATTTGGCAGGAGAAAGTTTAAAATCTCTCTGTAAATCGCTTGGGATACCACCTGTTCTTCACATGGGTTCCTGTGTTGATATAAGCAGGACACTCGTCGTTGCAGCCTCTATTGCAAACGAGCTTGGTGTTGACATATCAGACCTTCCAGTTGCAGCGGCAGCGCCCGAATGGATGAGCGAGAAGGCTGTCAGCATAGGTGCTTATGCAGTTGCATCAGGATTCTGACAGCAGGTGCAGAGGATATTGTCGGTGGCAAGTTTGCGGTTGAGACTGATCCGATAAAGGCAGCAGACTGCTCCCGTGCACTCAGCATCATAATCAATTGCATGTCAAGGGGCTTGCTATACTAATTGCTGATATGAAGCGAATAAGTGTTCTGGAAGATTTTATTGAAGTTTTGGAGTCGACTAAACCATCTTGTGAATTGATTTCTACTCTTCAAGCCATTTTAGGAGCAGAAATGAATGTAGAAGCAGTTTGCTGATGCTTATTATGTAAAATCCAGGCCAATCTTGACACTATGGATTATTTCATAATAAAACACCGTTAACTTAATAACCTATAAAATTAATATTTACTTGAGCGGGTATAACATCTTTTATAAACTAACCCCCACTCCCCAACCCGCTCATAAATTATTTAGTACATCTATTGAAGAGTGGGAAACTCCCAAATCGAATAATTATTTCTAACTTATTCAACATAAAAGTTACTCATTGTCATATATATATTTATCGGTTCTTTAAAAATTTTATTGATAGAAGCGGGAATGGATGAATATCATCTTTTCGGAGCATGCTACTTTTGAAATAAACATGCGTAAAATTAAGAAAGAAGATATTGAGAATCTTGTAAAAAATGCACCACAAAAACTGGGAGGTAAGAAAAATCGAATCATCATCCAGGGAAAATATCCAGATAAAGATCAAAATAAAGAAATGTTACTTAGGTATTACCTGATAGCTATGAGAATTCGAACCGCAGATAAACGCAGGCGTGCCGAGCTAAGC